>JAJOKI010000037.1:0-5168 GCA_021129915.1 Methanocellales archaeon
CAAGATAAAAGAGCTGGAGGAAATCGAGGAACTATTGAACAAGGGAATCGGCGGCAAACTCAGGTCACAACTGGAGGAGGAGGCGAACAGGCTGAGGACAGTTAAAGCGAAACGAGAGAACGCCTCTGTAGATATATCGCACGTCACATCGGAGCTTCTCGACATGACATCGGACTTTGCTCCAAGTCTTGACCAGCGAAAGGATGGCATATTTCCTTATGACAGCGAGTACGAACCGATTTCCGCCCAGTATTACATGGCGATAACGGACATATTGTTCGGCAGGCCAAAACCCGCAATTCAATTTAAAAATGCAGTTATGTCGGACAAAGGCATCGAAGTCAACGCTCCTGATGCGGACAGCTTAACTGCATTGAGCATCTTAAATTACATTACTACGATACTCCAGGAGTCGGCAAAAAAGATGTTGGGCAAAGCTAACAAGCTGGATTCCTCCTGGAAACGACTCAAGGAAAAAGATTATGCGTTTGATGTCTTTAGGCGTCTGAACTCGAATTCAGAAATGAGTTTGAAAGAGATGCAGGATGTCTGTGATCGCGAGGATGAGGAATACAAAGGACGCATAACCGACCTGTATGATAAACGTCTTGAAGAGGCATTGAAGTACCTGACGGAGGATAAATGGGACCCCTATCTCGTTGAAAAATATGGCGATAGATACATCGTGACGGACTTTGGAAAATGGGTCCAGATGCTCTGTGGCAGTGAGGAGAACAGCATAAATGAAGATGAAGAGGGAACGGAAGAAAAATCAACATTGAGGCGGATTACCGAATTTATAAGGAAGTACAATGTCGATAGAACTAAGCACAGATAAGGTATACAACTATCTAAAATCCCGGCTATTTCCATGGAATTTTCTTCTGGAGCCAGTTGATGATGCGGCAATCGAGCACTATATGAAATTAGCGATTCCAAGGGCAGTGGGCTTATTGAGAAAGAATCTGAATGCGGAGAAGGTCATCGCAGACGAGGTGCGAAAGATAGCAAACGATTTTCTCATCGACCCCAATAATGAGTATGCGCAAAATATTCACGGCAAATTTGCAGATGCCTATCCGTTCGCCTATGCGCAATGCATGGTCTATGCGATGCTGTGCTGGCACAAAGGCGAATTTTCCGGCCTGGAGGAGGTGACCGACATCAAGATGCCCATGAGCTTAATCGGCGTGGGCATGACGTCTCTTAAAAACAAGGAGAGATTGATTCAGCGCCTGATGCACCAGTATAAGGACGAGATGATTCGGGGTGTGCTGGCGAAGGGCATATTGAATCGGCAAATTGTGTTTAGTGACGGTACTCCTCTTGGAACCGTCTATAACATCATCGTTGATATTGATACCAGTTATCTGCACAGCCTGGTGGTTGAACTGGAGGATGGAATCGACCCGTCAAAGTTCAAGAAGATCGGGGATGGGCCGTACGTGCAGATATCGATTCACTCGGTCCGGCTGTCCAATGTATATAATGACTATATAATCTATGATAACTCCAAAATACATTTATATAAGGAATATTAGTTATATTATAATTGCATAGAACGAGTAAACGAGCCACATCAAACATAAATATGCGGTTAATGAGTTGATCACAATGAAATTATTCCTAATTGGTTTTGGACAAGCAGGGGGCAGAGTGGTAGACCTTTTCGCGGAGTATGACAAGAGAACCGGTCAAAACAGCATCGCGCGTTCCCTTGCCATTAACACCGCCAAGTCGGACCTCATGGGCCTGAAGTACATACCGATGGAGGACCGCCTGTTAATAGGACAATCGGTTGTAAAGGGCCACGGCGTCGGCGCTGATAATGAAATGGGCGCAAAAATAGCCACGGATGAAATTTATACGATACAGAGCGCGATTGATGAGAGGGGAACCCATCGGGTTGACGCCTTCCTGATCATTGCAGGCATGGGAGGGGGAACAGGGTCTGGAGGGGCGCCCGTCCTGGCACGCAGGCTGAAGACCCTGTACAACGAACCAGTATATGGTCTGGGATTTCTGCCTGCAAAAGAAGAGGGTGGATTATATGCATTGAATGCGGCTCGAAGTTTCATGACGCTGGTTAAAGAGGTGGATAACCTATTTCTGTTCGACAATGACCTCTGGAAGAAGGAGGGCGAGACACTTGAGGATGCATACAATCATATGAACGATGAAATTGTGAGGAGATTCGGCGTTTTGATAGGCGCCGGCGAGCGAACCAATAGGGGCGATGTGGGACAGATGGTCGTGGACTCATCCGAAATCATCAATACGTTGAAAGGAGGGGGCATTTCGGTTATAGGTTATGCGAGGGAGGCAGTGGAGTCAAACTCACCTGGATTCCTGTCCAGATTGTTCCGAAGACACAAGACGACCCTGGATACACTGGATGCCACCACCAGAATTGTATCACTGGTGAGAAGGGCGGTGATGGGTCGGCTGACGACGCAGTGCGATATCAAGACGGCGGAAAAGGCGCTCGTGTTGATGGGAGGGGCGCCCGATGAACTGAATAAGAAGGGAATCGACAAGGCGAAGTTATGGGTCGAGGAGTTGATAGATGGCACAGAGGTCCGCGGAGGAGATTACCCGATTCCAAGAAGCAAATATGTGGCGGCAGTGGTACTTCTATCAGGCATATCTGATATACCCAGAATCAAGGAGCTGCAGCGCATGGCAGCCGATGCACAGGACAACATAGAGGAGCTCGTCGCCAAGAGCGGTAAGAAGTACGACGAACTGATGGATGCAGACGACTCCATAAAGCCGTTATTCTGAAAAGGAGAATATTGATGAAGAGATTGACTGGCAGAACAATTCTAATTACATTGGTCGTCCTAATTTTACTCAACAGTGCTGTGATGCCTGTTTCAGCACAATTGAATTTCCGGGTGGTATCCGAGGAGATTATCCCGGACCGGGATTTGTTGGTGGTTGAAGAGAGGGTCTCCTTGGAGGTCGTCTTGGAGGAGGTCAGCCCAGCCCTGACAGGTAAAACAAGACTGCAGTTGGAGACGGAGCTGGACAGCCCGATATGGACGATTCTCGTGAACGGCGAGATGGCATATACACGCGATGTGCGCAAGTTTGATTTTATCTTCGACCATTTGGAGAATGACGAGGTCATGATCAAGCTGGATGGCCGAGCTCCAATGGTTCATGTGAGGACGCCCACTGTTTTAATGGACATCAAACAGGTGGTTGACCCCGAGATATCCGATATACATCTAATAGAGGCGAATGTGACCAGCGAACTGATAGAGGATGCGATATCTGCCATATTCAAGGCTATGGACCAGATAGACAGGGCCGAGAAGGCTATTGCAGATGCCAAAGATGCGGAAGCGGATGTAACCGAGGCGATTGCATATCTTCAAACCGCGAGGGACTTTCATAATTCAAGCGACGCACTGTACAGGGCAGCACGAATGAACGAGTCGATAGCGATGTCCGTTAATGCCTATGAGAATGCTGTGAAGGCCCAGGATAGCGCAGAAGCCGCGCTTGGGGCACATGGTTTATGGGCCAATATAACTACGATAGGGATCATTTTAGCCATCATCGTAATAGCATTGGTCGTCTATTCCAAGAGACGATGGGGAAGATTGTAAAGACATGGGAAAGTAAAATACGTCACAAGTCCGGTAACGGAACATGAAGGATAAGTGTGTAGATGAAGTAAATCAGGAAGAAATACCCCATGATGTGTATCTGCCCCGATATTTTTCAAGTTCGAACATATCAAATAAGCTGTAAATTTTCACATCGTTAACCATGCGCCCAGCGGGTTCTCGACAGGGGCGATACGACGATGACATCGGACACGAGTTTTCTTTCACCTCCGACACAAAACCCAACACAGTTAATCACAACAAATCTACAAACTACAGCTTTCTTAAGTGGTATGGTCACGTTAATGGGTAGTTGCTTCTGGCGGAGACCACAGGGAGTTTGGTCACACTGTTACCTCTACTGTGCACCCTCCTTTTTGAGCTATCGTGACAATATCCTCCTCAGGCTCTACCTTGAGAGTGGCATCCTTTCAGGGATGGACAGCTAACGTTGTAGCCCCCGTCTTCCTTATCTTCTCTGATGATGACTTTAAATTTCATCGCTGTTCACTTGAAACCATATCTATGTTCGGTGATGCATAAACTTTTGCTAATTTCAGAAATAAGGCGATAACGATGGAAAAGAACCGCAAAAGATTTAAATGTGCAAACGCGTTGGAATTATGTCTTTGATGGTCTGAGGAGGTCCGCTCAAGATGAAGACGGAGAGAGAACGGGCTAGAATCCTGATCAAAGGGGGGTCCAACGGATCGGTTTTAGAGACCATGTAAAGGACCTTGCCAAAAACATCGGTTGTATGGAACGGTAGAAAACGTAAACAACTATGATGAAGATGTTCAAATCATCTGTGAGGGCGGGAGGGAGAACATAGATGCCTTCTTGGTCGAATTGGAGACCCTAAAAAAGGATCGAGAGGGAAGTACAATGATTTTGACGTTCTTCGTGGAGCAGACGAAGAGATTCCACGAGGGTGCACAGCAGTTAATGGCGATGCGAAGGGAAAATATTGGCTTTAAAAATCTGGTCGCCCTCAACAAAAACATCCAGCAATCCAACGAGAACATCGCAAAATTGGTCAAGACGCTCATCAAAATATTTCAGAAATAAGATGATGACATCAGAAATCTTTATATCAACTCCTATTCCACTGTTCTCACATGGTCGACCTGTTCGAAAGAGCCAAAGACTTAGCCAGGCGGAAGGCCAAACCAAAGGAATCGGAGATAAACGTGAAAGGCATCGACAGAAAAACCTATCTTGAGTTCAAAGCAGAGGCTGTCAAAAGGGGTATGACGGTGGGGGAGGCTGTAACCGATGCCATGCTATCCTGGTTGGAAAGCAAAAAACGTCGATGACGGTAAAAAAGATGGAAAACATCGATAACATCGATGACCACAAAACATTTAAATAGGCAGAAACGTAACATTACTCATAACAACTCTATTGAGGGGTTGGGAGGGTGTTGTCAAAACTGGCTTCTTCAGGTTTTGAATTGTACAAAATAAGTCAAGTACAAACCATAAACCAAAGCCTTATAATAGATGACATCCTAACAGAATAAACCAAAAGGAGGTTAAAAATGAATAACAT
>JAJOKI010000037.1:5178-9152 GCA_021129915.1 Methanocellales archaeon
GCGAATATTTACCTTCGTGGGATACCGCGACTAATGTACCTATACCAGATGGCACTTCAGTCAAGATATACGACACAGGTCCGGACCCCGACGTTCTCATAGGCACAGTCATAGTAAAGGACGGGAAAATAGCCACTGACATCATCCCGAAAACGGGCACTTATATGTTCGTGGGGCCTGATGCCCCAAACCAAACACACAACGTAAGCATGATAGTTCCGACGATTACGGTTGATGCACCGGTGAGAGTGATACAAAACGAGACGGCAAACATCACGGCAAATGTCAATGTACCGAACAACAGGACGAGTGAGCCTACGCTTCCAAGAACGATCGACTTCAAGATACTCAATCCAGCCGGTGTGGAGGTGCTGACAGGTGTCACCAAGAACATAAGCGTATCAGCAGGCGTTGCCACGCTTACGCTTACTGAAGCTCAGACAAAAGGCCTTGCTCTGGGCACGTACACCGTGACAGCCAAGTTCAATGAAACCACCAACGACGGTCTGGACAAGGAATCGGCAGCAGACACGTTCACCGTGGCAGATGCGGACATAGCGATTTCGGTCGACAAGACAGCAGTGAGCATTGTAGAGGAAATCACCGTGACCATTACGACTATACCCAACATCGATGTGACCATCGTGTGCGACCCAGCGACCGACGACCTAACGATCGTAGGTGGCATGGGAGACGGTCCTGCAACTGATACACTAAACAACTACACCTTCAACGTTGGAGGTGACGGCAAAGGCGTCGTGGTCGTTGAATTCACGGATGACGGCACGTATACTCTCAAGGTAAAGAATACCACACATGAGATAGATGCATCGGTTGACATAGTCGTAAGTAAAGCCACCATCACCCTTGACGCACCGCTATCAGCCGTAATCGGCGAGAAGGTGGAGATAACAGGGACGGCAGTTGGCACCGAGAAGGTGACCATCCAGTACGTGAACCCAGCAGGTAAGGAGATACTCAACATAACGGTGGACGTAAAGGTCGATGACACATACAAGCACGAGTGGACCACGGCAGGACTGTTGGCAGGCACCTACAGGATCAACGCGTTCATAGGAGATACTATCAAAGATACACCAGACGCAGCCAGGTCGATACGACTGGTTGAAGGCGACCTGGTAGTGAATGTACCACCAGTCACGGCTGAGAGTGATACCGCAGACCTGAAGGTCGAGGGTAAGGCAACTGGTGCCAAATGGGTTGGCATGATCGTGGTCAGGAACGACATTGCAAGCATAGAGTTCATTGGCACCGTCGACGTCAAGGCAGATGACACATACGAGGAGACGCCGTTAGACGCAGCAGATGCAAGGGGCACATACACCGTGTTCGTTGTGCATCCAGGCAGAGATGGAACAACAGAGGTGAACTTCACCAAGCTTCACTACGCTGGTAAGACACTCGCACAGATTACAGACATGATTACGTCTGCAGCAAACGTTGCAGGCAGTGACGACGACCTGATCCCCAGGGAGTTCAAGGTCGAGAGGGACAGTCTGACAATCCTGCCCATCGCAGACATTGTCGTCGGTGCAACATTGACCGTTGACGCAGAGACGAACAGGGCAGACGATAAACTCGCAACTATAACGCTGACAGGACCTGACAGAACCATCGCATTCAACACCACAACGGTTGCGGATGGCAAGGTAACCGCTGAGTTCAACACGACAGGCTTCGCAATAGGAGCATGGGAGGTTGAGGTTGACGTTGACAGAACGGTGGAGACGGCAACCGTAAACATCCTTGAGGTAGTGGCTGAGCCTGAACCTGAGCCAGAACCCGAGCCACCAGTAGTACCGCCACCGCCAGTAGAACCTGAACCCGAGCCAGAACCCGAGCCAGAGCCAGAACCTGAACCAGAAGTAATTCCAGGCTTCGGAGCGATATTCGCGATACTCGGACTGCTTGCGGTAGCATATCTGGTGCTTAGACGCGAAGAAGAGTGAGTGAAACACACACAAATTGAGAAGGGATGAAATGTCCCTTCTTCTCCCTTTTTTTATTTTTGTTCTTCCTTAAAATCTTCTTATATTTGTTGTTGCTTTGTAGAAAATTTTATAAGCATAATACCTTAATATAGTATAATGTGAACAAAAATATCTATTTAAGCAAACAGGAACAGATGATCTTCAATATGATATCGTCCGTTGACATAGTCCATACTGATGATATAGGGGGGCTTTTTCCAAATTTAAAACCTTATCAAATAAATAAAATTTGTTCTAACCTCTCTTCAAAAGGCCATCTTTACAGGCTGAAAAAGGGGGTATACATGGTTCAAAAGAAGCCATCCCCTATAATCCCTGTAATAAAGAATCCTTACAACATCGCTTTAGCGTTATTTAAAGGCTATATCGGCTTTTCTTCTGCACTTAGGATTTATGATCTCTTAGATTACGAGCTCTTCACCATATTCATCGTAACCCGGAATAAATCCATGGAGAAAAGGATGGGAGAGTATATATTTAAATCGGTGGCAATGGGTAAGAAAGCTGTAGGAATAACCTATTATAAAGGCAGTTATATCTCTACTTTGGAGAAGACATTCTTTGATTGCTTCTATAAACCGCAGTATGGGGGGGGTTATTCAACAATAACCAAAGCATTATACGATGCAGGTCTGGATTGGGACGAATTTATAAAATATTTTGAAGCCGCATCCGACTCATTATGCCAGAGAACTGGATATGTTTTGGAGTTGTTAAGGAAAGAGACCGATAAAAAGTTCTCAAAAGATGTTTTACATTACTTCAAAAAAAGGGTTAAAAATAACACCAAACTATTACCTTCTGGTAGGTCAGGAGGGGAATACATAAAAGAGTGGATGGTATTGGACAATCTCGGAAAGGAAAACATATTATCATGGCTGACCCAGAGATTTTAAGATATATATCTGCCAAGACCGGCCTCGGTCTGAAGTATCTATCAAAGGATGAGAAGATTTCAATCGTTCTGGAACAACTAAGGGATTTGTTCCCAGAGGCGATTCTAAAAGGGGGAACCGCTTTAAACAGAGTATATCTAGCGAAATTGGGGGTTAGCAGATTTTCAGAAGATATGGACTTAGATTTTATCTCAAATAAGGGTTTGAATGAAAAAATCTCTACAATCCGAGAGAAGGTTGTGGGAATAAAAGGGTTTGATATAGAAGGTCCAAGGATTCTTCATAGAACCTTGAGGTTTGATTGTTACTACATGAATGAATTTGATGAAAGAGACCGAATAATGATAGAGTTCTATCTCACCAGGACCGAATTCCTAAAGACAGAAGATGTCTTGGTGAAATCCCCATTTATAGAGACGCATCCCGCCATCCTCAAGGTTTATTCTCTGGAAGATTTGATGGCACGAAAGTTCATCACTCTGTATAATAGGACAGAAGGAAAAGATATCTATGATGCGTTCTACTGCTTAGATTTGAATTTTGATAGGGAGGATTTGCTCAAAGCATTAAGTCTCATGCTGGATTTTTACAAGGTAAATCCCCAAGGTTTTCTAAATGAACTTTTGCTGAGATTAAAAGAAGCAAGGAAAAATGCTTATTACATAGGAAATTCAACTAATCATTTCATACCCAGAAACCTAAGACCGGATTGGAAGGTCTTTATCGATACGTTAATGCTAAAAACCGAAGGGGCATTGGGCGTGCCGAGGACTACGTCCTCCAACCTCAAATGAACACCGTGGAAAGAAGAGCAAAGTTGATATGGTATCGATCAGGCTTTGAGGCCGTGTTTACAGTCTTCGGATTGTTAGCAGTATAATAGCATATCTGTGTCGCAGTTTGGAGAGTTCACAATTAGAAAGAACGGTAATAGAGAGGACTTTCGATGAAATTGTAAAACCGATAAGAAAGATGGTCAAAGAACTGGGAACATCAAGGGATGATGTAGATACAAAAATGATGGTGCCAGAAATACAATCTGCAAATTCTACCCATCGCACAGTTT
>JAJOKI010000111.1 GCA_021129915.1 Methanocellales archaeon
TCCTCATAATCTTCCTATTATCGCGTCATTAGTTTCTTGTCCTCTCGTGTAGTCTCCAACAGCATAAGAACATCACCTATACATACTGGTCCGATGCAGTTGCGGGTTATTATTCTGCCCTTGTTGCTGCCCTCGAGAATGCGGCACTTAATCTGAGTAGCCTCTCCATGCATTCCCGTTCTTCCGAGTATCTCTATGATTTCCGCAGGGACGCCTTCATCTGTCATTGGATTACCTTCACTTTTTTAGTGCATTTAATTTTTTGACTATCTCTTCTATGAGCTCTTCAGCTTTGCCAGCTTCTATGACCGCCGATGTGGCGCAACCCACACTCAAACCAGACGCAGCCCCAACCTCATCCTGTTTTTTGATGTAGATATAGGGGGCGTTCTTTTCCTCGCAGAGAGGCGGAATATGTGCGACGACCTCTTCTGGTTGGACGTCTTCTCCGATTAAAACAAGCAATGCAACGCCGCGCTCAATTGCTTTCGTGACCTCATTCGTGCCCTTTTTTATCTTCCCAGTATCTCTTGCCAGTTCCAACGCTTCCAACGCTTTATTTTCCAACTCGGCTGGAACCTCAAATTTAACATATTTCGCAGTCATCCTATTTTCCCCTTTCTGGGCATATATAAGCCCTTCACCAATCATCGTCTGTAAGTGACATTGTAATATTCCATCAATATGTTTAAAGGTTGTGCTTATTTATGCGCAAAATATGCTCGTATAATGTCGTCCACGGAGTCGATCCTTACAAATCCGAATCGCTCGAACTGGACGACGTTGTTCAACTCCGATTTGACGTCTTTTTCGCCAACGCCCTCATACACGCCGTCCGGAGCTAAGACCTTTACCTCTACTCCATCGATGGGCGCCCAGTGGATAATAGCGGCACCTTTTTTGGCAAGGTCATCTCCGGTGTATCTCGCCTTTAGTGGTTTCAGGCTCATAATCTGGATGTTGTATAACTCCTTGAGTCGTATTCGGTCACCTGCCGTTAATGTGGCAGCATCATCCTGACATATCAAAACCTCTCCATCGACTAAAATCTCCCTGAAACCCCGGTCTATGTTAGGGTGCAGCGGTGCCTTTGCCACGGTCGACGGCGCGTTTTCAATCGTTAAATGGGCTGGAGTGTGGACGAAGAAATATCGATTTGCCGAGGGGTCAACGATCTTTCTGTTCTCGGCATATAGCGTATCCATGCTGATAGCGATATCAGTCTCGGTTACCCCCATCTTTATCATGAAATTTCTGATCGCTTCTGCCTGAATGCCTCGCCTTCTTAGGGCGCGTACCGTCGGCAATCTTGGATCGTCCCACTGCGCATATATTCCATTCTGGATGCCTTTTTTTATCTCGCTGGTGCTGAATTTGCCAATCCCGTGGATTTTAATGCGTCCCCAGTGTGATGTTTTGGGATATTTCCATCCCAAATATTCATAGATGAACTTTTGCCTTTTCTCGCTGTCTATCAGGTCTTTTCCCCTTATTATGTGCGTTATTCCCAGCAGGTGGTCTTCTATTGCCGACTCAAAATCGAGCATCGGCCAGACAGCGTATTTGTCGCCGACGCGAGGATGTCCCTCCTTGACGATTCTGAAGGCAACCCAGTCGCGCAGGGCAGGGTCCTTGTGTTTAATATCGGTTTTAATCCGCAAAACCGCCTCTTTTTCACCATACTTTCCACCCAACATTGCTCCCCAATGCTCAAGGTTGGTTTTGACACCTTGTTCCCTGTGTGGACACGCTTCTTTGATATCTTTAAGCCGCTTGAATTCGCTTTGACTGCAGAAACAGACATACGCCTTGCCCATCTTTATCAATTGTTCAGCATACGCGTAATATTTGTCAATCCTATCCGATGCTATCACGACTCGATCTGGTTTGGCACCCATCCACTCACAATCTTCGAGATGCCAGTCATATGCCTCCAGCATCGGTTTTTTTACCTTGGGATCGGTGTCGTCGAACCTGAGGATAAATTTGCCGTTGTACATCTTTGCATACTCATGATTCACGATGATTCCGCGAGCGTTTCCTATCGTAGGGGGTCCATTGGGATTGGGAGCGATTCGCATCACCACTTCCTCATCGACATCCAATGCTGGAAGTTTCCGCTCCTTCACTTTTTTTTCATGCAACGCTTCTATCAATTCCGGCGCGATCTGTTGGAGTTTGGACAGGCGCTCTTCTGCGCTCATTTTGTCGATGTCGTCGAGCACTGCCTGTATTAATGGCATGACTTTGCGTGCACTCTGGCGGAGTTCGGGGTGTGCCCCTATCATCTTTCCCATTACCGAACTTGCCTTTGGGGTGGAGTCATATTTGATAGCGTTCTGCAGCGCGTATTTTTGTATAAAGCTATTAATATCTGATTTTTTCATCTAATCCCTAACATATTCTATAACTGCCACACAATAATGATTTGCCGAAGAGGCGGCCAAATTCTTAGTATGTGCGTGTCACCATATACTCTGCCAGCTCTTTTAGAAGCTCTTTTGCTCTGGAATCTGGCAGTATCTCCAGTTTAGCTTTCCCCTCTCTAACCAGCTGATGCGCCTTTTTCATCGCGTAGTCTATCGATCCGGACTCATGGAGCTTTTGTACTACTGCATCTATCTCTTCCTCGGATGCCCCTCTCGTGAGATGCTCTAATTCAACTCCCTTTTTGAGTGCATGTATTGCAATCAACGTCTTTTTACCCTCTATGAGGTCGCTGCCCCTATTCTTTCCAAGCCGCTCCTTGGGAGTGAGGAGGTCAAGGACGTCATCGCGTATCTGAAATCCAAGCCCGGTCGTTCTGCCTACCTCCCAGAGTGCATCCGCCTCCTCTTCAGTACAACCGCTGAGGATTCCCCCGATCAAAGTGGATGCCGCAAACAGGACAGCGGTCTTTTTCTCGACCATTTCCATATAATCCGCTTCGGAGACCTCGGCAGACCTCACGAACGTCATATCCAGCCATTGCCCCTCACATATATCTGCACAGGTGTTCGCAAGAACTTTCAGACATTGCACGATACGATTGGAATCAGCGTCAACGCTTCCGAGGATCTCGAATGCCTTTGAATAGAGCGTATCCCCTGCGAGTATCGCTGCTGGCAATCCCCATTTCACATGAACTGCAGGGGCTCCCCGCCGTATGGTATCCTGGTCCATGATATCATCGTGGATGAGTGTGAAAGTATGGACCAATTCGATGGAAAATGCAGCAGGCAACACTTTATTTATATCGCCATTGACCGACTCGGCCGCGAGGATTAGCATAGCAGGACGAAGCCGTTTTCCTCCGACATCCATCAGGTGCCTGGAGGCAAGATACAACTCCTTTGGTCGCGTAATTGGCAGTAATTGATCGACTATCTTATCGATCATCTGTCCTCTTTTCTGGAGCTCATCGATTGTATGCATCGTATAACCTCTATTCAAGAGTAAGTTCCTGTCCGTTTCGCAGGATGTGCACGGTATCGCCCAATACATACCCAACTTTTTCAGCCAACTCTGCATAGGCACTGGTCATCTCGAGGTTGCCGTGTGTTGGTATGACGTGACTCGGGTTGATCATTCTGAGCAGTTCCCAGTGGTCTTCTTTAGAGGCATGTCCAGAAACGTGCACGTTATCATATATTCTGGCGCCCCTCATCTGCAATTTCGTCTCAACCGCGTATCGGTTTGCTATGTTGGATGGGTTTGGTATTGTATTGGCTGAGAATATTACCTTATCTCCATCTTCGACAGTGTAGGGCGTCGAGCCGTTGGCGATCCTGGTGAGTATTGCATTCGGCTCGCCTTGGTGACCGGTAACTATTGGCAGGTATTTGTCCTTGCCGTCAGTCATCACACGATTGAACATCTTGTCGATGGACTTTCTATCTCCGAACATCTCAAGTTCACTAGGAAGGTCTACATATCCCATTCGCTGTGCGGACCCAAAATACTCATCCATTGACCTGCCCATCAGAAGTGGACGGCGACCCATCTCGATAGCGGCATCGGCAATTGTTTTAATACGTGCGATATGTGATGAGAATGTGGTAACTAAGAAACCGGATTCGGTCTCCTCGGTGCCGAGCAGCACGTCTCTGACCAACTCACGTGCAACTCGCTCTGATGGTGTTTTCCCGGATCTTTGGACATTGGCGCTCTCGACGACCAAGGCTATCACGTCCTCTTTGCCCAATCTTTTCAATCGTTTGAAGTCAGGTGGTTCCCCGAGAGTTGGTGTCCTGTCTAGTTTAAAGTCGTTTGCGTAAAGCACTATGCCATCTGGCGTATGAAGTGCGGCGAACACACAGTCTATAATGCTGTGTTGAACCCGGATAAATTCCACTGACAGATCGGGCGTAATCTGAAATGTATCCCCGGCCATCAGAGTACATAGTTTGTTCTTTGTGCCAAATTTTCGTTCTGCTTTTGTAAGCTTTGATATCAGTTCGATTGTAAATGGCGTGCCTATAATCGGGGCGTTGTATCGATGTGCTAATTTTGATATGGCACCTATGTGGTCTAGATGGCCATGTGTACATACGATTGCCCGGACGTCGCCCTCTACATTGCTCATTATTGTATCATCCGGGATGGCGTCCATCTTGATAAGGTCTAACGAATGCATTTTTTCCGTCGCCACATCTTCGTGAATCTGCACCCGATCCAATTTGAGCCCCATATCCAGTATTACGATATCAGTTCCAACTCGTATTGCAGTCATGTTTCTTCCTACTTCGTCATATCCTCCAACTGCGATTACTCCTATACTTTTCATTTAATTCCTCCATTGTATCTTGAAAAATCCGCGTTGCTCCAGGATTTCTCTGGTCTTTCCAGTTATCACGATCTGGGCGCTTCCCATATCGGTAACCGAGCGACATCCTGTCAGAAACGCCGCGGTTCTCAACTCTTCGGTCATGATTTTTAATTTATCTACTATCTCCTGTTTCCCCTTTCTGGCAGGTACTATCAATGGTAGCGCGGTGCTGCACAGCGATGCACCTAATGCCAGACACTTTGCCATATCTATTCCCGTGCGCACACCGCCCGTAGCAACGATCGGGATGCCAACAGACGACTCGACGATGCTTATCGGCGTGGGAATGCCCCAATCCCAGAACGTCTTGCCCAGATGTTTTAACAATTTATCACCTTCTGCTCTTGCCCGGCATACTTCCACCGCGGCAAAACTCGTCCCTCCACGCCCACTGACATCTATTGCAGAAACTCCAGCCTTTTTGAGGGCAATTGCAACATCATGCGATATTCCGGCGCCGGTTTCCTTTACCATCACGGGAACACTTGATTGGGCACATATCTCTTTGATTGTATCTAAACAGCCGCTTGCATCTGTGTCTCCCTCTGGCTGGATTGCCTCCTGCAGGAAGTTCAGATGAATCGCCACGGCGTCTGCATCGACCATTTCGATCGTTTTCTCGATGCCCTCGATTCCATATTCCTTTAATTGAGGCACACCTACATTTGCATATATAAAGGCGCTGGGCGCGACATCTCTGACGACTCGAAATGACTCCTCCTGTTTTGGATCTTCAACTGCAGCTCTTTGACTGCCGACGCCCATTCCAATCCCAAGCTCTTCGGCAGCACCAGCCAGCGCAGCGTTTATGTCCTTGGTATCGGGATGCCCCCCTGTCATGGATGCGATCAGAATCGGCGCATTCAAATGCTTGCCGAGAAAATCAACGCTCAAGTTGATCTTATTTTTGTCAATCTCCGGCAGCGCTTTATGGACTAATGTGACATCCCCAAATCCCCCTCCCTTTGATTCCACATCCTCTTCGGTGCATAATCGTAGATGTTCGATTTTTCTTTTAGAGGTTTGTTCCATGTCGTTCGCTCCTGATAATCGTTCCAAAATTTTCCTTGCCATTTAAGAAATTAGCGATATTTCCCATTTTTGATGCATTGAATACATGAGAAGAGATGTTGTCATCCGTCAATTTTATCAATTCATTTACCTTTCCCAACATTCCACCTGTGACGTCAATGCCAGAGGACCCGCTTAATAATGCCCTTACATCATTAAACGTTTTTGGAGTGATTGTGGGTATTACTCTGTTGCCATCCATCACTCCATCGACATCAGTTCCAACTCCTACTCTCCTAACACCCAAGTGGCGTGCCAAGTGGACGACTATCTGATCGCCTGACAGTATTGAGATGCTCCAGGCAGTATCCATCACTACATCGCCATGAAGTACGGGGATAGTTCCATTTTCAAGCATCAGTTCGATATGACATATCATCATCTCGCTCAATCTGCCGGCATGTGATATTGCGCAGCTCAGCGGATGCACGGGTACAGCGGCAACGCCATTTTCAACCAATCTTTTGATAAGCTCTCTATTAAGCTCCTTTACTATTTCGTGTGTTAATGCGACTTCTATAAAATTGCGCTTTCCTGACACATCCAATCCGAATTTTTTCGCCTGGGGATGCCCAAATGAGCCGGCGCCATGGACTATAATCAGACCTTTCACGTTGGCAGAGGCGATATCTCCTGCTACACGGTCAATTTCATTGACGTTCAGGCATTTCTCTCTGGTTTTATCGGTCAAGACACTTCCACCGACCTTTAGTATTATGCGATCGCTCATCCTTTGCCACACCCATCTTCTGTTACTCTGGTTTTAATCGCATGCCCGCCAGCCTCTTCGATGGCTTTGGCAACTTTCTCCGCGCGATCATGAGATACCAGTGCAACCATACACCCACCGCCACCGGCGCCGGTTATTTTTGCTCCAAATGCGCCAGCATCCCTTGCAGCATAAATCTGCGCCGATAGCTCAGGACATCCCACGCCCAGAGACTCAAGCAGACCTTGATTTATGTTCATCAGCTCGCCAATGGTACTACAATCGCCCTCTTCTATCAAATGTTCGCCCCTTCTTGTTATGGCTCCTATTGCATTAAATATCATATGGACTATGTCAGGATATCTTTCTCTAAGCAATGACACTCTTCCGACGAGTTCTTTGGTCGAAGAGGTCTTGCCTGTATCCCCTATCACGATGTCGCAGTCCAGATTTTTCAGTCGCCTGCGCGAAGGCATCAGCACGACGCCACCCATCGTAGAGATAAACGTATCGGTAGGACTCGCTGCACCCTGTATTTCCCTTTCTACCGAGTGCCCCAGTTCTGCTATCTCTTCGTCAGACAATCCCACATCGAACTCCATGTTTATCGCGGACAGCGTCGCAATCGTAACAGCGGCAGAAGACCCCAGTCCCGATCCGGGCGGGATTTCGGAATCGATTTTAACTTTCACACCATCGAATCCAGCAAGCATCTTCATCTTCTCAATCGCCTTGAGGACGTATGGATGCCTGTTGATTCCCCTGCCAAGTTTGGAGGTGATGGAGGTCTCTAAACTCCCTTGGATGCTGACGCGTGTCCGTAGATCGATTGCGCATGCGATGGCAAAGCCCCCATAAACTACAGCGTGTTCACCGAATAGGAATATCTTTCCCGGTGCGGAACAGATGGTCATTTAATTCCTCACATATCATGGATATGGCATAGTCCTTTTAGTCAATAACAATTCCAGCATAACCGACCACGCTTGAGCAGTCCCCGGTCACATCCCCGCTTGTGGCGTATTTCAATAACGCTCCTTTCTTCGCACCCATGACTCTTGTCGTTTCCATCATCGCTGCGATGGGGCCATAACCACAAACCGATGCCTGCAGATTATAAATGTGTGAATAGAACGCTGGTACGTCTAATTCCAAGATTGACTTGATTATCCTGTGGTCGTTTTTCCTTGCTACTTGGTCGGGTTCATAATGCGTGAAATCAGAGGACGCCAGTATGATTACGTCCTCATCCTTTAGAACGTTCCCTAACTTGGCACCGATTTTTTTAGCAGTTTCCTCATCCTGCAGACCCATGCATATCGGAAGTATCTTAAAATCCTCAAACCTGTACTGGAGAAATGGCAGTTGAACCTCTATTGAATGCTCATATCGATGTGCAACCTCGTCACGGTCGATGCTGTCAGGAAGCATGTTAATGAGGTCTTTGTCTATTTCCACTTCTCCCAATGGGGTACTCCAGGTATCAGTGGACACTGCAACCATAGAGCCCGCCCTCTGATGATTGGGACCGAGAATGACGTATGTCTCGGCAGATGGAAGTGCGGCATAGACATGCGCAGCCACTTGACCTGAGTAAACATAGCCTGCATGCGGGACCACAGCCCCTTTTACGTCCCCCCTCATGGAGACGGAAACGTCAAAACAGCTCTTTAGCTGGGATTCCAGTCCTTCTGAATCTCCTCTGTAAAATTGTCCCGCAACGACAGGTCTCCTCATTGGGCACCTCACAATTCTGCCTCGAAATCCTCTACAGAATAGTCGAACGGCTCGCCTTTTTCCTTGAGGGTTTCCCTGGCAAGTAACCAGTACACTATAGCCAGCGCCTTTCTGCCTTTGTTATTCGTTGGAATTATCAAATCTATGTTCGAGGTCATGTTGTTTGTATCGCACATTCCGACGGTCGGGATGCCAACGCTCCTCGCCTCTGTGACTGCCTGGGCATCTCCGATGGGGTCGATTACGATTAGAACATCGGATTCAGTATAACCTTGATATGCAGGGTTGGTAAGCGTACCTGGGATAAATCGCCCGATGATCGCCTTTGCCCCGATCGCCTTGGCAAACATTTCCGTTGGCCGCTGTCCATACTGCCGTGCCGAAACCACCAATATCTTCGATGGCTCATATCTTGATATGAATTTGGCTGCAGCTCTGATGCGCTGATCTGTCGCCTGTACGTCTAGGACATATAATCCATCTGTTCTTACTAAATATATGAACTTTGTCATATCCTTCGTCTTCTGCTGTGTTCCAATATGAACGCCTGCTGCTAGATATTCGTCAACTGGTATCAGGGATTCATAATCCGAGTCTTTTTTAGTATCTTGTTTCATCCTCTTAACCTCCCATTATCTCTCATTTAATGATGGCCATTCTTGGTTCCTTAAGGCTTTCTTCTATCCTTATCAATTCATTAAGTTTCGCAATTCGCTCGCCGCCAGCTATTCCTGTCTTGATGATCGGAATG
>JAJOKI010000089.1 GCA_021129915.1 Methanocellales archaeon
AAATCGACGTGTTTGCGCAGCTGTTCATCTATATCACATGCACCATAACAGGGATTTCCAGAAATGTAAACGACTACCCCTGTGCACTCCTCGATCTTCCTGGCTATTTCAGGTCCAGTGCGTTTGAGCCCTTCTGGAAGTTGCAATCCAACCTTTTTGGCGCCCCTTTTTTCTATAATATCTGTGATGCGGACCATCTCAAAGTCAAAATTAGCGCTCAGTTGAAACCCCCCTTGGTGTTTTCATTCACTCCGTTTGATGATGACCCTGTCTTCAGAAACGTCGACATCGATCAATGCCCTGGGAGTATGGTCCATTTTTTTAATTTCCGCGATGCCATCCCCTCTACTGAAGACGATGACGATGTCCTTTATCTCCGCACCTGCAATTTCAAGGGCTTTTATCGTCGCTTTCATCGTGCCCCCTGTGCTTATGACATCATCGATGATGATTACTCGATCCCCTTTATTAACACCATTCAGATACAGCTTGTCCTTGGAGTAACCTGTGACCTGGTGCACAGCGATTTCGCCTGGCACCCCGTATTCCCTTTTTCGGATGATTACCAGGGGGATGTTGGTAAGCAGTGAAAGAGCGGTTCCGATGTGGATTCCCATGGCCTCTATTGTAATAATTTTATCCACGTCCGTATCCGCAGTCTTGGCAATATATGCCGCTACCTCACGGATAAGTTCTGGTTTCAATTCAGGTATGCCATCGGTTATCGGATGGATGAAGTAACTGTAATCTCCGCGCTTAACGATTGGCACGTCGCTTAATGACTTTTTTAATATGTTTAGCAGTTAACTCACCCGCCTTCAGTTCTTCTCCATCACATCACCCAGGTCAGCAAGAAACATCTTCAGGGTCTCCTCAGTTATATGGGGCATCATCACCAACCTTAACCCTTTGGGTTTAAACGTAGTGGATACGTACCAATTTCGCTCTTCGAGCATGGGGATAACATTATCCACAGATGGTATTCGGAGCACGACTACATTGGTAACTGGCTTGATGAACGTCTCGATTTTAAATTTTTCTGCCCATTTCTCGACCATCGAGGTCAGATTCATGCAATGTTTTACAATGCGCCGATATCCTTCGTACCCAAGATGCTTGAATATTGCATATGTAGCCGCTATAGAGGCGCCTGTTCTGGTACCAGTGAGCGAATGCTGCTTTTTGGATACGAGATATGGCGTCGATGTTACAAGCTTTTCCATATGCGATTCGTATCTGAAGAGCAATCCGCTAGATGGTATCGTTCCAGCTCCCATCTTGTGTGGGTCCACCATAATAGAA
Source organism: Methanocellales archaeon (assembly GCA_021129915.1). Lineage (GTDB taxonomy): Archaea > Halobacteriota > UBA148 > UBA148 > JAJOKI01 > JAJOKI01. The sequence continues at coordinate 1,303 of JAJOKI010000089.1, forward strand.
GATACTCCCTCGACACCAAAGTCAAACGGATATTTTTTATCCAGAAACGGAACTACCAGACCGCCAAACGCTGCATCCACGTGCAAATACACATTGTTTGACAGTGCAATCTCTGCCAGTTCGTCGATGGGGTCTATCTGCCCAAATTCGGTTGTACCTGCTATCCCGACAAGAGCCACGGTGCCCTCATCAATCAAATCTTCCACAGATGCTGGGCACACCCTATAATGTTCGTCTAGCGCCGCCTTTTTAAGTTCCAACCCGAGCACATCAGCTGCTTTGTCGAAGGAAAAGTGCGCGGATTCCGGAACGATTATGTTCGGATTTGATATCCGCCTGAGATTCCTTGCCGCCCTAAGCGCCTGAATATTTGATTCGGTGCCCCCTGTCGTGATGTATCCCGAGGCACGCGGTTCGCCCAGCAATTTGCCAAGCATATCTATTACATTGTTTTCTATTTTCTTGGTGCCAGGAAATAAATAGGGGTCGCCAAGGTTCGTTTCTATGTACTGCATGTGCACCTTGACCGCCAGAGGATGTGGCCTTGTGCACATTGAACCAAGTACACGGTCGAACGGTATGTCCTTTTTTCTGTAATCCTCCAGCAATTGCAGTACTGTTCTCTCCGCAACCCCTTTCTCGTCCATCGCTAAGAACCCCTTTTGCCCCTATAGAGACTTCCTTGCTGCTTCGAGAAGTATCCGTTTCTCGGTTCTGGCGACCATTTCCCTGACCGATTCGACCGCATCAATATTGGCAGAGATGCTTGTAATGCCCAGTTCCACCAACTTTCGCGCCATCTCTGGAGACGAGCCTGCCTGCCCACATATAGAGGACTTAACGCCTGCCCTGTTGCATTCCAGGATTACATGCTCGATCAGCTTCAGAACTGCTGGATGTTGCTCATCGTACAGATACGCCACATTCTCGTTATTTCTGTCAACCGCAAGCGTATATTGCGTCAGGTCGTTGGTGCCAAACGAGACGAAGTCAAGTCCCTCTTCTATAAACTGATCGATGATCAACGCGGATGCAGGAGTCTCGACCATTATGCCAAGTTCGATCTTGTCAAGATTCAATCCGACTTCGATCATGATCTCCTTCGCCCTGCGTAATTCCATCGGATGCTGAACCAGTGGAAGCATTATCCCGACGTTGCTGTATCCCAGCTCATATAACTTCCTGAACGTTCGCAGCTCAAGTTTAAAATGTTCGACGTCGCCAAGGTCCCGCCGAATGCCGCGCCATCCCAACATCGGATTGTGCTCCTTGGGCTCATCCTCTCCGCCCTGCATGCTCCTGAATTCGTCAGTCGGTGCATCAAGTGTCCTGACCCATACAGGTTTGGGATAAAATGCATCGGCGACCGTTTGTATTCCCTTTACCAGCTGGGCAACATACTCCTCTGATTTGCCCTCTTTGATATACAATTGTGGATGCTTATTTAGCCCGAGGATCATATGTTCGATTCGTAATAATCCTACGCCATCTGCACCAGTTGCCGATGCTCTTTGAGCTGCTTCTGAGATGGATATGTTTACCTTTACCTCAGTTACTGTAACCTGTTTTGTCGTTACCATGGGGGTAGTGGCTGCTTGTTCGTCCTGTACGGTTCGATCAAACCTTCCTTCATATACGTGCCCCTTATCACCGTCTATCGTTATGACCATCCCATCTTTCAACACGTTCGTGCTTTCCTTGGTTCCAACAACGGCAGGCGTGCCGAGTTCACGCGATACGATAGCAGCATGACATGTTAATCCTCCCTCATCGGTGATGATGCCCGCTGCCCTCTCCATGGCAGGAACCATGTCTGGCGTGGTCATGGAGGTGACCAAAATATCGCCTTCATTCACCTTGTCCAGCTCATCGAGTTTCATCACGACCTTGACCTTCCCGGATGCAATACCTGGTGATGCGCCAAGTCCTTCCAACAGCACCTCTTCAATGACCTTTTCTGGTTCCTCCTCCTTCTTCTGAATCGTCGTTACCGGCCTGGATTGCAACATATAAATTTTATCATCTTTTATGGCCCATTCGACGTCCTGTGGATAATCATAATGTGTTTCTACAAGTTCTCCGAGTTCATTTAACTTCATCACTTCGTCATCTCTCAGCACTGCTTTGCCCGCCATATCTGCAGGGACTTGTGTCTTGATGGTCTTTCCGGTCTTGGTGTCTCTGATATGCATGATTTCCTTACTTCCAATATCGTGTTGTACAATCCTCTTAGTCCTCCGATCTACCACATAGCGGTCCGGTGACACGGATCCTGCCACCACGGTTTCACCCAAGCCCCAATTTGCCTCGATGACCGTCAGCGGCTCACCCGACATCGGATGTGATGTGAACATAATGCCCGCCCTATCCGCATCGACCATTGTCTGCACAATTACGGAGATGTTCACCTGCTCATGTTTAAATCCCTGCTTTACCCGATAGAATATCGCCCTTGCACCATACAGGGACGCCCAGCACCGCTTCACAGCATTCACAATGGCTTCACCGCCCTTGACATTTAAGAATGAATCCTGCTGGCCTGCAAAGGATGCGTCGGGCAGGTCTTCCGCAGTTGCACTGGACCTGACCGCGGCGAAAACCTCTCCTCCCTCCCTTTTGCACAATTCATCATACGCGGCAAGAATTTCCTTCTCGATTTTTTGGGGCATCTTGGTCTCGATTATCAAGTTTTTGGCTGTCTTTTCCGCCTTTTTCAATTCTTCTGAATTGTTCACGTCCACTTTTAGCGATTCAAATATCTTGTCGGCGATTTTGGTGTCGTCTATGAAATGTCTGAATGCCTGCGCAGTCACCGCGAAGCCGCCTGGCACGGGCAATTCCTCTTTCATCATTTCCCCTAAACTCGCTCCTTTGCCACCCACAACTGCTATATCCTTCGATCCTACTTCTTCTAACCATACTATTATCATGTTAAAATCTCCCCCTGCTCAATGGTTTTCGATTCGAGTGCAATACTCAGTATCATATCGACTTTCTCGGGTTGAATCCCAAATTCCCTTGCAATCCGCTTGAGAAGGGAGAACACCCCTCTCGATGCGAGATATGGTCTCACGACGCAAGTTTAATAAATTGGCTACCTGTCTCTGAGCCATTCCATATTTTTTTCGGTACGTCTGAATTGTGGTTCCAACTTCCGACGATATCACGATGGTGCCTGCAATGTGTTGCGCAAACTTGACCAACCAGTTGGGTGTGTACATTGATTCTCCCCATCATAATTCTGCCAAAGCCAATAAGAATTAGAAACTATTTAAAGTTAATCGAGATTTCGACAGTTATAACAGAATAAGATTATGCCGCTCTGAACGAAAAGATGAAAAGGTAGTAATTCAATTACCATTGGGGATTAAATTGAAAATTCTCATCACCGACTCCCTCTCTAAAGACGGGACTGAACTACTAAAAAAGGAAGCAGACGTGGATGTGGCAACCGACCTCTCTGAGAAGGAGCTTATTATGCGCATCAAAGACTATGATGCCCTTATCATCAGGAGCGGGACACAGGTAACACGAGACGTCATAAACGCTGGACGAAGGCTGAAGGTCATCGGGCGCGCAGGAGCGGGCGTGGATAACATCGATGTGGAGGCTGCTACCGAACGCGGCATCATCGTCCTAAACGCCCCAGAAGGAAACACGGTATCGGCAGCAGAACACGCCATTGCGATGATGATGTCTCTCTCCAAGAATATCCCTCCTGCCAATGAATCCGTAAAGAGAGGAGAATGGACCAGAAGCAAGTTCATGGGAGTGGAGGTTCGGAATAAGGTCCTCGGAATTATCGGGCTTGGGCGTGTCGGCGCCGAGGTCGCAAAAATCGCACATGGACTTGAGATGCATATTCTGGCATATGACCCGTTTATATCTGTAGAGCGGGCCGAGGAACTGGGAGTTCAACTCGTTAAAATAAATGATATCATCAGCAAAGCGGATTTCATAACGATTCACGCACCGCTGACCAAGGAGAGTCATCATTCAATCGGTAAAAAAGAATTTCAGCAGATGAGGGACGGTGTCAGAATCATAAACTGCGCCAGAGGTGGCATAATCAATGAGAAGGCATTATATGATGCGATTAAAAGCGGGAAAGTTGCTGGTGCGGCGCTGGATGTATTCGAGCAGGAGCCCCCCCGAGATACTCCCCTATTAGAACTGGATAATGTCATCATGACGCCGCATCTGGGAGCTTCAACACGAGAGGCACAGATTAACGTTGCGGTCAGCGTTGCAGAGAACGTGATAGACGCGTTGAAGGGAGAGCTGGTTAGGAATGCAGTTAATATGCCAGCCATCAAGCCAGATGTCCTCGCCCTCATTAAACCCTATTTGACGTTGGCAGAAAAACTTGGACACCTGTCCGTCCAGCTGATTGATGGTCGCATAAACACCGTAGAGGCCATATACAGCGGAGAGGTCGCAGAACGCGACACCGGCCTGCTCACGACCACGATACTGAAGGGCATACTCGACCCCATACTTTCTGAACCGGTAAACTTCGTTAACGCACCTGTTATTGCCAAAAACAGAGGGATAAAGGTTATAGAACACAAGGTCGGAGCAAGTGAAGACTTCACAGGATTGATCACGATCGTGGTTAGAACTGCAGATGAAGAAAAAAGCGTTGCAGGAACATTATTTGGGAAGAATGACGCCAGAATCGTGCGGATAGATAATTACCGCATAGATGCGCTGCCATCAGGATATATGTTAATATCCAGACATATCGATAAACCCGGCATTATCGGACGTGTCGGAATGATACTTGGCAAAAACAACATCAACATAGCCGGGATGCAGGTAGGGCGTGAATCAATCGGCGGCGAAGCGGTGATGGTGTTAAACGTCGATAGCCCAGTCTCAGATAAGATACTAAAGCAAATAGAGGCAGTGGACGGTATTCTGAATATTAAACTTGTTGTGCTCTGATAGTGGTTTTAGATGTCCCAGCCGGGATTTGAACCCGGGTCTTAGGCTCCGCAAGCCTAAAGGATGTCCACTACCCTACTGGGACTTTTTATATTTTTCTTTATACAACCTTATTGATTTCTCAATCGACCTCTTTGCCTCTTCTGCGCCTTTCCATCCCACCACTTCTATTTTTTTCCCTTCGAGCTCTTTATACACCTGGAAGAAGTGCGCTATTTCTCTTAATCTCTGGTGCGGCATATCCTCCATATCTCTCGCATCTCCAAATCTTGGATCGTATTTTGGCACGCAGAGTATCTTGTCATCTTGCTTGCCCGCATCTATGAGCCTCAGCATGGCTATGGGCCTGCATTCTATCAATATCCCTGGGTGTGTTGGGTTTGTCACAAGCACCAGTGCATCGAGCGCGTCTCCGTCCTCTGCTAATGTCTGTGGCATTATCCCATAGTCCCCCGGATAATGGAAGGGAGAGAATAACACCCTATCCAGCTTGAATATGTTGCGCTCCTTGTCATATTCGTATTTGTTCTGCGAGCCTTTTGGTATCTCCACTATCACGTTAATTATGTCTGGTGATTTTTCTCCGGTCCCTATATCATGCCATATATTCCCCATTTCACTTCACTCCCTTAAGCTTCCCTTATAATCCTTGCGATGTTATCGCCCACATCTGAGGTACTGGATGACCCGCCCATGTCACGTGTCTTTACCTTTCCTTCTTTGATGTTTCGTTCTATGGCATTCACCACCGTATCCGCTGCCTCTTTCTCGCCCAAACGTTCCAATAGCATGGAGCCAGCCCATATCGTTGCGATGGGATTTGCCATGTTCATTCCCTTGTACTTCGGAGCTGAGCCGTGAATTGGCTCGAACATGCTTGTTCCATCTGGATTGATGTTTCCGCCTGGTGCAAATCCAAGACCGCCCTGTATCATGGCTCCCAAATCGGTGATGATGTCCCCAAACATGTTTGGCGTAACCACTATATCAAACCACTCTGGGTTCTTGACGAACCACATCGTTATGGCATCTACGTAGTTGAAGTCGGTTTTAACATCGATGTAGTCTGCCGCGACTTCCTCAAATATTCGCCTCCAGAGCCCATATATATCTGTCAGCACGTTTGCCTTGTCCACTGAAGAAAGATGTCCTCTACTAGTCTGAGCAAGTTCAAATGCATATCGAATTACGCGTTCGGTGCCTTCCCTGCTGATCATGCCGATCTGGTATGCAATCTCGTCGCTGTCTGAATCGATGTCAAGGTCAAATTTGACCTTGTATAATTTCCGGATGATGTCCAGTTCATGTGTAGATGCTCTTTTTTTCGTGGAGCCGCCAATTCCAATATAGAAATCCTCGGTATTCTCCCTCACGACTGTGAAGTCGATGTCCTTTGGTCCCTTATCCTTCAGGGGCGTCCAGACGCCCTCCAATAATTTTACGGGGCGGAGATTGATGTATTGGTCGAAGTGGAATCTCATCGCCAGCAGAATTCCCTTTTCCAGTACGCCCGGCTTTACTCTATCATCTCCCACTGCGCCCAGATATATCACCCTGTACTGCTCCAGTTCGCGCAAAATATCCTCTGATATCAACTCGCCGGTCGCCAGATAATGATCAGCTCCATGCGGATAATCGATCCATTCCATATCAAAACCGTGTACCTCGGCAGCCGCATCCAGAACCTTTTTGCCCTCTGCTATGACCTCTGGCCCTATGCCATCTCCTGCCATAACAGGGACCTTGTATTGCGCCATAATATTCTCCTCTATAAGCACTACTTCGCAATAACCCTTTTAGTTTTTTGAGTACTACATTTTGTCTTACAGTCTCGCTTTCGTATACTCGATCAACCCGCCAGACTTGATGATTTCCAGAATGAACTCTGGCATTGGCGTGGCATGATATGTCTCGCCCGTCGTTTTGTTACTGATAGTGCCCTTCTCGAAATCCACCTCGAGGATGTTGTCCCCTTTAATGCGCCCTGTTTCAGCGCACTCGAGTAGGTGCAATCCCATATTTATGGCGTTCCTGAAGAATATGCCGGCAAATGATTTTGCGATGATGCATTTGATTCCCGCGCCCTTCAATGCCAGTGGTGCATGCTCCCTGGAGGAGCCACAGCCGAAGTTTTTTCCTGCGACGATAATATCGCCCAATTTTACTTCATCCGCAAAGCTTGGGCGAATCCCTATAAAAACATATTTTGCCAGCTCCTTCGGGTCGTTTATCGTAAGATACCTGCCAGGGATAATTTCATCTGTGTTGACATCATCGCCAAATTTCCAAACGTTTCCTTTCATGATGTGGTGATTGTCGCTTGTCTTACTTAAAGCATATCTTCTGCTAAAAATCCTCCAAATCATAGGCCAAATATCCATGCTCTCTCAGTTTTTTTAGCGATTAAACCGAAGTATTCCTTTTTCCAACTCAAGTCAACGAATTTTGATTTTTCCCTTAATTCTGTGAGAATTTTTAATGCTTCTCTCTTGCTCAATGAGTTCCATTTCACCTCAAAGAAGGCGACCCGTTTATCCCCATTTTTAAATGCCAATGCGTTCCGGCTGTTTAACTCAACAAGAAGTTGTTTCGAGATTTCCTCAAAACTTCTCCCAAACTCCTCTATCAAAATGCTTCTTGCCTCGTCTTTCAATGGTGCGAAATCCCTAAAAAGAAGTATTTTCAATGCAGATAAAATATCATTTCCTTTTATCCCCTGTTCTTCAGCATTTAGGTATGCCACCAAACAC
>JAJOKI010000069.1 GCA_021129915.1 Methanocellales archaeon
AATATGACGTCGATACAACCAAGAAAACAGAGAAGGGAAAGGATAAAAGCGCCACTACATAAACGACAGAAGTTCATGGGGGCAACACTGGATGGTGGGTTGCGTAAAAAATACTCCAGACGTACGGCACGAGTGGTCAAGGGCGATATGGTTAAAATAATGAGAGGAGATCACGCAGGTACAAAAGGAAGGGTTCAAACCGTCGATCTTAAGCGCGGGAAGGTGACGATCGATGGTGTCACCGTCAAGAAGGCAGATGGTTCCAAAGTCGCACGTCCGATTCATCCGTCCAATATCCAAATAACCAAACTAAATCTCAAAGATAAACGCCGTGAGAAGATATTAAGAGGACAGCGATAAATATGACAGGTCATCAAAAGAGAATGTCGGCGCCAACTAGCTGGACAGTGACCAGAAAAACGCACAAATGGGCTGTTAGACCGGTTCCTGGTCCACATTCCAAAAAACGATGCGTACCACTTGCCATAGTGTTGCGCGACATGCTGAAGCTCGGAGACAACATCAAGGAAATCCGATATATGTTAAATAACAAACAGATTCTCGTAGATGGGAAGGTTATACGGGATCATAAGTTTCCAATTGGAATATTCGACGTAGTCTCAATTTGTCCCCCTGCCATTAAGATGCATTACAGAGTATTACTCAATCCCAGAGGGAAATTCATACTTCATAAGATTAAGGATTCGAACGTCAAGCTGTGCCGAATCAACAACAAGACCATAATCAAGAAGGGCACAGTACAGCTTAACCTGCATGATGGCTCAAATGTCATCGGAACGAACGAATATCGTTCTGGCGACTCTGTGATACTCAAACTACCGGAACGAAAGATATTGAAACGACTGGAATATAAACCAGGAAATCTGGTGATGATCGTTGGCGGACAGCATTCTGGAGAAATCGGTACGATCAAAGAAGCGATAGAAGTTCGCAGCTCACGACCAAACATGGTGGCCGTGAAAAGTGACAGAGAATTTGAGACCATAAAGGATTATGTCTTCGTCATCGGTTGCAACACCGAGAAGTCCGATATTGATCTGGGGGTGCCCAAATGACGTCGACGAATCCTATGAAAAATCCACGGATATACAAGGTAACGGTCAATATAAGTTTGGGAGAAGGTGGACAAAAGCTCATCAATGCCGAGCAGATTCTTGCAAAAATAAGCGGGCAGACGCCGGTCAGGACCATCGCAAAGAAAACCTTAGCCACATTCGGTATTAAGAAGGGGAGGCCCGTTGGGTGCGTTGTAACGCTCAGGAAAGAAGCGGCAGAGAAGTTTTTACGATCTGCCCTCGCGATAAACGAGAATCAACTTGCCCTATCGCAGTTTGACGAAAACGGCAATTTCTCATTTGGCATCGAAGAGCATACCGATTTTCCCGACATGCGATACGACCCTGAAATAGGAATATTTGGCATGGATGTATCTGTCGCATTGGAGCGTCCCGGTTACAGAGTTCGTCGTAGACGGATAAAACAACATAAGATTTCGCCCACCCATAGATTGAATAAAGAGGATGCGGCTGCCTTCATCAAAGATAAATTCGGCACGGTAGTAAAATGACGAAACCACAAAATATAAAATTTGGATGTTGGGCAAACCAGTGCAAGCAGTGTGGAAGAAAACGAGGACTGGTCCGAAAATACAATATATATTTATGTCGACAATGTTTTAGAGAAGTCGCATATGATATGGGATTTAGAAAGTACAGCTAAAATGGTGATGGTTTAAATGACATTAGTAGACACTCTTGCAAATATATTATCCTCGATCAAGAATGCAAGCGATGCTGGAAAACTAGAATGTACGGTAGCACCCGCATCGAAACTTGCCTGCAATATCCTAAAAGTCATGCAGGAGCAGGAATATATCGGCAAGTTCGAGTTAATAGATGACAAAAAATCAGGCAAGTTAAAGGTAAAGTTGCGCGGCAGGATCAATAAATGTGGAGTCGTAAAACCTCGATTTTCAGTCAAGAATACGGAATTTGAAAAATGGGAAAAGAGATATTTGCCCGCCCAGAACTTTGGGACATTGATAGTGACAACTCCCCACGGGGTTGTGTCCCATTACGACGCCAGAGAAAAGGGAACTGGCGGAATATTGCTGGCATATGTATATTAGGTGAATATAGATGAGAGAGGTCATACCAATTCCAAAAGATGTGAACGTTCAAATCGAAGGAGATTGTATCAAAATCTCGGGTACTAAAGGCGAGTTGCAACGCGAGCTGTGGTATCCTGGTATCACCATCACTAAAGAAGATTCGGAAATTATAGTTAAGACTGAAAACCCCAGAAAAAAGGAGAGTGCGATGATGGGCACATTTGCTTCACACATCCGAAATATGATAATCGGTGTGACCGAGGGATTTGTACGTACATTAAAAATAGTCTATACTCACTTCCCAATCCAGGTCAAAGTAGAAGGAAATGCCGCACTCATCAGCAACTTCTTGGGAGAGCGAAAACCAAGAAGGGCAGAAATAGTTAGAAATTCCAAGGTTCAAATCGACCGCGATGAGATAATTGTCACAGGAATTGACAAAGAGGGAGTCTGTCAAACCGCTGCAAATATAGAACAGGCAACCAAAATCCGCAGATATGATCCAAGAGTATTTCAAGACGGCATATATGTAATCGGGTGATCACAGTGACTGAGACGATTGGGGAACCGTTGAAATCCAAAATAAAAGGACTCGGCAAGGCGAAGACCAATGCACTAGTTCAGGCTGGATTCAAATCAGTAGAGGATATACAAAATATTACTGCCGTGGATGGCATCAGTCCCACTCTTGCAGAGGACGTGAAAAAGGCAGTCCAGGGACTAGAAACAAAAACCAAGAGACCTGCTTTAAAGAAGGAAAAGAAAAAACCGGTCGAGATCGAAAAATCGGTCAAAATGAGCTTTAGTGCCACCAAAGAGCGGTTTCTAAGGGTGAGAAAACGGCAAAAAAACAAAAAACCCTCATTCAGACGTCACGATTCCCATAAGAAGAAGCGTGTTGGTACAAGTTGGAGGTTCCCAGGGGGCATCCACAACAAACAACGCAGCGGAATCGCCGCAAAAGGGGCAATGGTCCAAGTGGGCTATGGCAGTCCAAAAGGGGTAAGAGGATTGCATCCATCTGGCTACGAAGAAGTACTGGTGCACAATCTTAACGAGATAGATACAGTAGATGCATCAATACAAGCAATTCGAATCAGCAGCACAGTAGGCCTCAAAAAGCGATTAGATATAGAGGAAAAAGCAGAAGGACTCGGTCTTAAAATATTGAATCCTATGAAGAGGGAATAAATGGCCAACCTATCCAATCAAAGAAGAATGGCAGCAGGCATAATGAAAGTCGGTGAAACACGAGTGTGGATGGACTCTGAGAGGCTGGAAGATATAGCCGCGGCCATCACCAAGGAGGATGTTCGCACACTGGTCGGCGAGGGAGCCATTAAATCGAAGGCTCAAAAAGGCATCAGCCGTGGAAGGGCTCGTGCAAAAAAAGTGAAATGCGTATATGGACACCGAAAAGGGCATGGTAGTCGAAGGGGGGCAAAGGGCGCCAGAGCTCCAAGAAAAGAACAGTGGATGAAAAAGATCAGAGCTTTGAGGCGCAGACTCCGAACACTGAGAGAAGAGGAGACCATCGACACTAGCACGTATCGCAAATTTTACAATAAAATAAAAGGTGGAGAATTCCGAAATGTCGCCCACTTAAATTCACATCTTGAGTCCAAGAACCTTATCAAGCAATAAGAAGGTAATTAAAATGGTATTCAGACGAAGAAGAGAGGGGAAAACAGATTATCGAAAGAGACTTAAGTTGCTCCTATCGCAAAAACCAAGAGTAGTGATACGAAAGAGTTTAAAGCATACAGCGGTTCAACTCATAGTGCCGCGTAAACAGGGAGACGCGATTTTATCCTCCGCAAGTTCGTGTGAACTCTCAAAGTTTGGATATAAAGGTGCAACAGGAAACACTCCCGCGACATATTTGACTGGATTATTATTTGGACTCAGAGCATTGAAAGAAGGGCACAAAGAGGGAGTATTGGACACGGGGTTGCAAACATCGTCAAAAGGCTCTAAAGTTTATGCAGCGCTGAAGGGCATGGTCGACGCTGGGATGGACATCCCCCACGACCCTTCAATATTCCCGGATGACGGACGAATCCGCGGGGAGCATATAGCCAATTACGCCAATAAAGAGAAGGATGCATATCCTGAATATGCAAAACGAGGTCTGAAGGCAACGGATTTAGCCGATCATTTCAATCAGACCAAAGAAAGGATATTGAATGAACTTGCCGAAGGTGAGTAGATACTATGAAATTCGATTACAAGAGTGAATGGATACCCAAGACGCGACTGGGGAGACTGGTGCAGGAGGGGGAAATTACATCAATAGGGGAGGCGCTCGCATCCGGTCTCTCGATAAAAGAAGCGGAAATCATAGATGCATTGATGCCAGACCTGCAAGATGAAGTATTAGACGTCAATATGGTCCAGCGAATGACCGACTCCGGGCGGCGGGTGAAATTCAGGGCGACTGTCGCTGTTGGAAATGGTGATGGATATATGGGGCTGGCAGAAGGCAAGGACGTACAGGTTGGACCTGCCATCAGAAAGGCCATAGATATGGCAAAACGGAATATCATACAGATTAAAATGGGTTGTGGCTCATGGGAGTGTGGTTGTGGTCTGGAACACACCGTCCCGTTTGAAGTAAAGGGGAAGGCGGGCAGTGTTACGGTAGTACTCAAGCCAGCTCCGAGAGGGCTTGGAATAGCATCCGGTGGAACTGCCAAAAAAGTACTGGAATTAGCAGGTATCAAGGATGTCTGGACGAGGTCTGAAGGCAAGACGAGAACTACTATAAACTTCGCAAAGGCCACATATAAGGCATTAAAACGGACTGTTACTACACGAACCAAATAAGTGGAACGAACAAGGAGTAAAAGATGTATGCAGTAATCAGATTGCGGAGCGGCATCCACACCAGGCCAGAGATAAAGGACACTCTGAAAATGATACGCCTGAATCGAATTAACCATTGTGTTGTGCTTGCCGAAACTCCCCACAACAAAGGCATGATTCAAAAAGTGAAGGACTATGTAGCCTGGGGCATCATCGATGCAAATTCTCTCGCTTTAATCCTGCAGAAAAGAGGCGAATTAGAAGGGGGCGCACCACTCACCGACAAATATGTGAAAGATGTTGCCAAATATGAATCAATCACGGAGTTCGCCAAAGCGGTGTGTGATGGTGATGCATTACTCAAAGATATTCCAAAGCTCACACCAGTGTTCAGACTTCATCCCCCCCGTAAAGGACACAGAGGTATCAAAAAGACGTTCCAGCAAGGTGGAGCACTGGGATTTTACGGCGAGGAAATTAACACACTTATTAAGCAAATGCGGTGAGGAAATGAGCAAATCGAAGACGAAGAAATACAGAGGATCCAGAACATTCGGTGCCGGTACACATAAAAACCGCCGAGGTGGCGGAAGTAGAGGGGGGAGAGGACACGCCGGCGGGTGTAAGCATCATTTCGTCCGAGCGTTGCAAGAGGGCCGGGCATATGGCAAATATGGCTTCAAACGACCGCCCAAGGCAATCACAAAATATACGTCCATCAATGTTGGCGAACTGGATCAGGTTTCAGAAATTTTGTTATCAAAAGGCATGGCAAAAAAGAGAGATGGGACAATTCAAATCAGTTTGGCAGATATAAATGTCGACAAAGTGCTCGGTAGCGGACAGATTACAAAAAAACTAAGCATAACCGCAAGTGGGTTTTCCGAAACTGCCAAGGCCAAAATAGAAAAAATGGGTGGCAAATGCCATATTTGTTGAATAGGTGTTAAAACATGAGTGAAGTGCGTATCAAAGAATTGTTAAGGCCATTTCTCAACCGTCTGCCAGCAGTAGCATCACCAAAAGGACACGTACATTTTAAAACTAAATTAATGTGGACCATTGCCATTCTCCTACTATATTTTGTACTTACTAATGTTCCATTATTTGGACTCCATCCAGACTCCCGTGACTTGTTTGCGATGTATCGAACGATCATGGCAGGAGAGTTTGGTTCGATTGTGCAGTTAGGTATCGGCCCCATAGTTACAGCATCGATTATATTACAGTTACTCGTCGGTGCAGACATCATTAAACTGGACCTAAGCGACCCAAATGACCAATCGATATTCCAGGGCGTTCAGAAACTACTTGTAGTAGTCATGATTATGATGACCGCTGTTCCCCAACTATTGGGGGGATTTTTGCTGCCCGATTATGAACTGGCAGGCAAATTGGGTGTGAGTGTATCTGCGATTATTTGGATACTACTCATACAACTGGCAATTGGGGGCATTTTGATCCTGTTTATGGATGAAGTGGTCTCGAAATGGGGCATTGGCTCCGGTGTAGGGTTATTTATAGTTGCCAGCATATCACAGGCGATGTTTGGGGGACTATTTAGTTGGGAGGAAGACCCATTTGTAGTTCATCCTGCCACAGGAGAGGCGCTGGCAGTTGGATTGATTCCAAGATGGTATGAGATATTCACTACGATCGATATGGGGTGGCTACTCACGGGAGACGGATTATTCTTCTTGATGTTGGGGGGAGGAGGGTTGGCTTTAATCGGCACGATCGCGATCTTTTTGGTAGTAGTGTATGTTGAGAGTATGAGAGTTGAGATCCCACTCGCTCACTCTGCCGTGCGTGGTGCACGAGGGAAATTTCCCGTCAAGCTGATCTATGCAAGCGTCCTGCCGATAATTCTGGTGATGGCGCTGGTGGCAAATATTCAGATGGGAGGGATGTTGCTGTGGGAAAGCGATGTCCCTATTTTAGGCAACAATCCAATGATCGGAGAGTTCGTAGATGGCGTTGCCGTATCAGGACTGATGTTCTATCTTGCGCCAATTACCGGTCCACATGAATTGATACCCGGGGTACATGGGCCAGGGGAGATACTTCTTCGTGTGATGATATATTTGCTAATTATGGTCCTTGGGTCCATCGTTTTTGCGCTGTTCTGGATCGAAACCACTGGCATGGGACCAAAAAATGTGGCGAAACGAATTCAAAGCTCTGGCATGCAAATTCCCGGGTACAGGCGAGATATTGGTGTCGTTGAAAAAATCATGAAACGATATATTCCAAAGATCACCATAATAGGGGGCGCGTTCATCGGCGCATTGGCTGCATTGGCGAGCTTTACTGGCATCATTGGACATGCCGGAGGGACGGGTCTTTTGCTGACCGTTAGCATAATATATAAAATGTACGAGCAAATAGCGAAAGAGCAAATGAGTGAAATGCATCCGATGATGCGAACACTCCTTGGAGGCGAGTAAAAATGAGATATGTATTTCTTGGTCCGCCCGGTGCTGGCAAAGGCACCCAAGCAGAGATGATATCCCGAAAGTATGACATACCTCACATATCATCGGGAGAGATGTTGCGAGAAAACGTAACGGCTGAAACAAAACTGGGAAAGAAGGCAATGTCCTATATGGATAGGGGAGAACTGGTACCTGATCAAATACTCATACGGCTTATAAAAGATAAACTATCGTCTCCAGATTGTTCAAAGGGATTTATTTTAGACGGTTTCCCTAGGACGGTCGTACAGGCAGAGGCACTGGTGAGCATCTTACACCAGTTGGAGCTAAAACTCGATGCAGTTATTTATTTTGACGTACCCTTTGAAGAGTTGATTACGCGATTATCCGGTAGAAGGACGTGCAGAGCGTGTGGCATCAATTATCATATAAAGTTCAAACCCCCGAAAGATAAGCGCGTATGTGATAAATGTGAAGGCACACTATATCAGAGAGACGATGATAAAGAGGGGGCGATCCAGAATCGGCTGAATGAATATCAACGTCGAACGAAACCGCTTATAGCTTACTATAGAAAAGAGGGCTTGCTGATCACAGTAGAGGGAGGGAAGGAGATATCCAAGATATTTGAAGAGTTGTGCAGGATTTTTGGGGTGGCGCGATATGAATAAAAAATTGAGGGAATCGCTGGACAAAATTGCATTGATAACCGGGTTTGCCCTCGTGCTCGGGTTTATGGATGAGGGATTTCGTGTATTTTTGGGAGAAATCATGAACCAAGTATTTGGGCCGTTAACAATACTGCCGCTCCATATGGTGATCTTCGTCCTATCTCTGATAACCGGTTTATTTACATCAGTCATTCAGAAGTATACCATCGATTGGGAAAAGAATAAGGAGGCGATGGAGCAGATGAAGTTGTTCCAAAAAGAGCTTAGAGAGGCACAGTTATCAAAAAACAAGCACAAATTGAAGAAGTTGGAAAAACAGAAGGACGAGATAATGAGGACACAGGGTGAAATGATGAAACAGCAATTAAAGCCGATGGCATATATCATGCTGATATCATTGCCGATATTCGGCTGGTTGTATCATCTGATGTTCACCCTATCTCTGGATGCTACTGTCATACTGCCATTCTATGACGAGTTGTGCCTGGCTACCGACACGGTGCTTCGATTTATACCTGTGTGGATATTTTGGTATATGCTCTGTTCCATATCGATGGGGCAGGTGATCCGAAAGGCACTGAATATAGGAGGAATGTAGACATGATTATAACGTTAAGCGGGTTGTCGGGAACAGGAAAGACGACAGTGGGACTTGCCATCGGAGAGCGTTTTAAACTTCAATTAATTTCCGTAGGAGAGATATTTAGAATGATGGCCAAAAATGCCAACATGACACTTGCTGAATTCGGAAAACTGGCAGAATCTAACGCGGAGATAGACAAAAAAATCGATCGGGAACAGAGCAAGATCGCCGAGGAAGGAGACAATGTATTGATAGATGGGCGATTATCAGGGTGGATGGTAAAGAATGCAGA
>JAJOKI010000033.1 GCA_021129915.1 Methanocellales archaeon
GCTGTCTTCGCCCCTTTGGTCAGGCAGTTTCCTTCTTGAGTAGAAACTGCAGCTCCAAAGGCCTGCAGGATTGACCGCTACCCTACGGGACTTGCAAAGATTTTCTTAGCCGGTCAGCCGCACAATAATGGGCCCGACCGGATTCGAACCGGTGATCCCCGCCATCTACACCCATTCAGCTGAGTAGGGTTGTGTAAAGGCGATGTCATAACCAACTAGACCACGGACCCATAATTGCCACAGCACACTAACGCCACTACATACCATAAGATTATCCCAATAACTATTTCATCTATATGTCATAAGAGATATAAATCATCTTGGAGGGCTTTACAAAAAATGAGTTCAGAAATGTGCTCCATTTGTGGCTTACCACGCGAACTCTGCGTTTGCGAGGAAGTTGCAAAAGAGCAGCAAAGGATAGTGATTAAAGTGAATAGGCGCAGATATGGAAAAGAGGTCACAATTGTCGATGGGCTTGACCCACATGAGATCGATATTGGTGAACTCTCCAGCTACTTGAAATCACGACTGGCATGCGGTGGAACGACCAAAGATGGACAGATAGAATTACAGGGGAATCATAAAGACAGGGTAAAAAAAATACTTATAGGAAAGGGATTTGGTGATGTTGAAATCTCGTAGGCGAAGATGAAAATGATGAGAATTAAACTGTTGTGCATCCTGCTCGTCGCAACGCTCCTCATGCCAAGCGTAGCAGTAGCTGACGATCCAACGGTCGTAATCACGGACTATCAGGTCAGCCCAGGGGTGCTGATGCCCGGCGACATCGGAATCATCACGATAACGATAACGAACACGGCAACTGCGGCGACGCGAACTGAGGTCGATAAGATTGTCCGTGTTGCCACTACCGAAACGACCACAAGAGTCACCCCCATAAATGCAGATATCCATTCCATATTATTGCGTGGAAACGGGGTAGAGGTGATAACTGGACATTACAGGCGTCTTGGAGAGCTTGGACCGGGTCAGAGCATCACAATCTCATTTGAGATAAGAGCTCCGGCAAGAGATGGCATATATTTCCCTGAAGTCTGGATCGATGTGTTGGGTGCAGGAAACGTTAGATATCCAATCCCTGTAAAGGTGGACAGCTCAAGTGTTCTCTTGGTAGCAGATATTCCCCCCGCAATCCTTGTTGAGGAGTCCTCTGAACTTGAGTTGAGTATTGCAAATACAAGACCCAATCAGATAAGCAGCGTGCGCATAATTCCAAGAGCGGAAGGAGTAGAGATAACTCCAACCGAGATATTCATCGGCACGATGAAACCAGATGAAGTGAGGAACATTACATTTGAGCTATTCTCAGATTCTGCAGGAGTGAAGGATATTGCTTTTGAGTTGATATTCAGGAACTGCATCAACAATATTCACACTGAACATTTGACATTGCCGATAGAGGTATTGAATCATCCAAGCGTCAGGTTGATAGCGGTCGGATATCCAGAGACCGTCAGAATGGGGGATGTGATCGAGATCGAATTTGATGTCGTAAACGATAGATTGAGCGATGTTGTAGGTGTCAGAGTAATTCCCACTGTTGAGAATGTGCGCACAATTCCTTCAGAGGTTTTCATCGGTTCGATGGAGCCAGATGATGTCTTTTCCGCCAGATTTGATATATATACCGCAGATCTTCCATTGGGCCGGAACGACATCGGCTTTAGGGTAGAGTTTAGAGATGCCGATGGCAGGTTCTTTGAATCCAAGGTGTATATCGTATCCATAGACGTGATTGAACGCATGGATGAGCCTGCGCCAATAATTCCGATAGTCGTCATGCTCCTGATCGTAATCGGATTGGTTGCGGGATTCTTCGTGTATAAGCGTAGGCAGCGCAATAAGCGGATGTAAAAAAATGATTCGCACTGTGAATCTGAAGAAGACTTTTGGAATGGGCGAGACAGAGGTGCGAGCACTTAGGGGCGTTGATCTTGAAGTTGAGGAGGGGGACTTTGTAGCCATACAGGGGCCTTCCGGATGCGGAAAATCCACGTTATTGAACCTGCTCGGATGCTTAGATCGCCCAACCAGCGGCAATGTGTTTATCAATGGTGTCGATACATCACTCCTCAACGACAATGAGCTTGCCAAAATACGGAGAGAGAGGATAGGATTCATCTTTCAAAAGTATAATCTAATTCCAACGCTCAATGCACTGGAGAATGTCAAACTATCCATGATGTTTGCTGGCGTAGGTTATGAGAGGCGAGTTGAGAGGGCTGTGAAGCTCTTGGAACTTGTGGGAATCGGTGAAAGAATGTATCATAAGCCCTCAGAACTGAGCGGAGGCGAGCAGCAAAGGGTTGCCATTGCGAGAGCGCTGAGCAATGATCCGCAGTTGATCCTCGGCGATGAGATAACTGGTAATCTGGATACTGAAACCAGCAACATGGTAATGGATGTCATGAAGAGATTGAACCGGGATGGGAAGACACTTATAATCGTAACGCATGACTCGGAAGTCGCAGAGATGGCGCATCGAATTATACAAATAAAGGATGGCATTTTGGTAGGTGAAGTGGCAAAAGAAAATTGATTAAAATCGGGGTGAAATAAATGGATATGCTGAAAATACTATTTGAGCCAAATAAATTTTTTGGTGAAGAAAACGAGCAGGAAAGTGGCATAAAGATGCCTTTTTTGATCGTCCTCCTAAATGGAATAGTATGGATGGCAACCACTTTTCTGGTGATGGATGTTACATTGCCCATCATGGGACTTGAGGGGGTGCTTCCTGCCGATACAATCACTTTTGTGATTCTCTTCTCCTCAATAGTAAGCTTGATTATGATATTTGTTATCTGGTTGATATCGACAGGCGTCTTCTATCTTATTTCATGCTTTTTTGAATCGGAGGGAGGTTTTAAAAAGACCTTTAAGTTTGTAGGATACGGATTTTTACCGATGATATTTGCTTCGATAATAAATTTTGCCTCAACCTTTGCAATGCTGCCTGCAATGAAAAATGCAATACAGATGGCAAGAGGGGATCCGGTTTTGATGGAAACACTTATGATGGAAGCAATGCAGGGAGACCCAATTGCGATTTTATCTTCTGTAATTGGAATTGTATTTACTGTATGGGGCGTATATATCTGGATATTCGCGATACAGTATGCAAGGGGAGTATCACTTAAGAATTCAATGATTATTGTAGGAGTTCCATCTACCATATATGTGATATATTTGATGCATGGCCTCATTGGAATTATTTGAACGTGCTTAAGGGTGGTTTTGAATTATATGATTGGATTGGACAGTATAACTCTGGCGTACAGAAATATAACGGCGCGCAAAGCCCGCTCCCTGCTAACTCTTGTGGGCATAGCGGTAGGCATCGCCGCCATAGTTTCATTGATATCGATTGGTCAGAGCATGGAGTATGCGATAGTCGGAGAACTGACTCCAATGGTCGATATCATAAGCGTAATGCCGGGAGCAATTATTCCGGGAAGGGGCTATGTCCCACTCGGTGCTTTTACAGAGGAGGATATCGAAGATGTAAGACGGATCGATGGCGTAGATGAGGCAGTGGGTTGGATGATGGGAATCGTCGAGGTCGAACACGGGCGCGAAGTCGTTCCGATCGAGCTTATTGGGGGCGATTCACATGATATAGAAGAGATGTATGGTCCGTTCATTGAGATGGAGGATGGAAGATGGTTGCACGAGCGCGATCGTCGGGGAGTCATGATCGGCCACTCGGTTGCAACCGATTACTTTGAAGAGGAGATACGTGTTGGCGACCGCATAGAGATCGGCGGAGAGCGTATTGTCGTCGTCGGAATCGTGAGGGGTGGCACGTTTGCTGCCGATGCGGACCATCAGATAATTGCTATAACGGAAACTGCCAGGGACTTCCTGGGAGTTGATGATATAATGTATATGGTGGTGCGAGTTGATGATATCAATAGGGTGGAGGAGATTGCGGATGAAATTGAAGAGACTATAAATGAGAACCATAGGCTGGAAGAGTTTGCTACTGCGATGACGGTTGGTGCAGCGATAGATGCTCTGGGGACGGTATTTGGCATAATTAGTGCGGTTCTTGTAGGAATAGGCTCGATCGCCCTTGTTGTGGGATGTATAGGCATCATAAATTCTATGCTCATGTCCGTCATGGAGAGGACACACGAAATCGGAATAATGAAAGCCATTGGAGCGACCAATAGTGATATTCTCTTTCTGTTTCTGATGGAGGCGGGAATGATCAGCCTGGTCGGCGGTATACTTGGAATTATCTTGGGCATAGCTGTTGCTAAAATAGTTGGTATTGGAATCGCCACGTTCCTCATGATAGATATGCCTCTGATCATATCTCCAGAAATCATAATCGGGGGGATGGCTCTTGCGGTTCTGGTGGGGGTTATAGCCGGGCTATATCCTGCACGAAAGGCAGCAAAAATGAGCCCTGTCGAGGCAGTTAGGTATGAGTGATTAACCCTTCTTTTCCGGCAAAACAAACACGCCCTCTCCGGTCTTGACGACCAGGATTTCATCTCCGCTTTCTGCCTTTAAAAAAGGTGGCTTGGGCAAAATCATTGGCTTGTATGAATCCGGGTCGAGAATTTGAATCTCATCATCCTGCACCATCGTCAGAATAGTCTCTTCAGCATCAGATTCATGGCACAGTAATTTCACTCCTTTCAGACTCTTGGCATCTGAAATAAAACGTGCGCCAGTCCTTAGGTCCATCCCAGTTACCTTTTTTCTGGAGCCAGTTATCTGGATCGCCCTGTCTTTCAGTGAGATGATATCCCCAGGCATGAGTTTAGGGATGCGTACCGCAAAGGAAATTCTGTAGACGTTCTTTCCATCTCTGTTGCCGACCAATTTTGATGCCTCTGAAAAGCTACCTCCAAATTTATCTATGATGGCTTTGGATATCTGCCTGCCAGCCCTAATCGCCCCCACATAGATATCCATGCCCTCTTTCAGGTGTTTGATATCCGAAATAAACGCATTTCTACTGATATCCTGGATTTGTTTGATGACCATGTGCGCAATCTTCTCCGAGGCGTGCCTTTCCATCTCCGTCAGAATGCGCCCGCTTGCCCTGACCTGTACGATACCCTCATAGTAACCCCTGGCAATTCGACAACATCGATCGCATGCCCTCTTTTTGATCCGAACCTCGACATCAAACTCTTTGAAAACACCCATCCCCTGCACCACGGCATCCACACGAACGTGTATCTTGCTGGTGCGTCCATCCGATAATGGGGGTTTGAGTGCAATGCGCACATCATTGGCATCGGGATGGATATTCAATTGAGACATTATGGTTGGAGTTACAGCATCGGCATAATCTTGGTATTTAGTCCATCTGCCACCAGCGAAACAAGCCTCGCACGTTGGACATATCTCAAGTTCCAGTATAGATGGATATTCAATTAGATTGAAGTGTTTTATGAGGCATTGTGTGCAAAGCCCCCCCTCCGATGCACGGCCGCATTTAGGACAAAAAAGATGTGATGTCATCGGTATCTACCTTGTTAAGTTCCTTCGAGATGTTTTGTTACTAATGCAAACCTCATATAACAATGTATTTTATAAAATTCTTCGATTGCCCGAATGGTCAATTCTCCCTCATGGAGCGTTTTGCCGATAAACTCCCGGTCGCATACTGCCATAGTTTCGGATTCCGTTTGATATTAAGATAACATTATCCTGCCAATTTGATATAACCTACAGTGGGTTCGTAGATGTCGCCCTGCTGTTTTAGTTTAGATATGAGTTCCTCTGCGATGTCTCTCGATATGCCGTTTTCTTCGCCTTTGTTATAGATACCTTCTACGGGTGCCACACCTCCATGCTCCTTCTCAAGTTCCCGTATGATGTCGCGTAGCACCTTGATCTTGTCACGCTGGCTTTTACTGGTGCCCACCGATATGACGTCTACGTCGAGCATCCCGGTCTCAGGGTCCACTCCAACTTGTTTAAGGCACGCCTCTACTATATTGATGGCCCGGTTTGCATCATCTTCTGTAATGGAGTCGCTCAATCTAATCCTGGCACTTGCCTCTGATAGCCGTACCAGCGCCTCTAGTTGACGCGCTGTCACCGGTACCGGGGAATTGGCACCTATCCCCTGTCTTCGCAACCCAAGATAGAAATCGACCAATTTCTGGCGCGATTCATCGATGAGTATGGGATAAATCCTCTTGGCATAGGCGATATATTTTCTCAGCAGGTCTGGATAGATTTTGGGCTGGACTACCTCCATTGCGGATTTCACATCTTCTTCGGTTATCCTGCCACCTGGGTAGTTTTTAGCATGTTCCGAGAGCTCTCCTGCGTAATGCGCCCGTAGAATATGCTCAGCGATGTTTTTATCCTGTTCTATATCTGGTTCATCTGCGAGAGGGAATATCAGGTCAAATCGGGATAGTAGTGCCGGCGGTATGTTAATCTGTTCTGATATTGACATATATCTATCGAACCTTCCATGTTTTGGGTTAGCGGCGCCCAGCAGAGAGCATCTGCATCTGAGCGTGGCTATGATGCCTGCTTTAGCAACCGAGATAGTTTGCTGCTCCATCGCCTCATGCAGTGCACTTCGATCATCTGGCTTCATTTTATCCAGCTCATCCACCGCTGCTATTCCCTTGTCGGCGAGCACAAGTGCGCCTGCTTCAAGCGTCCAGCGCCCATCTCCAAATTCGTCTTTAACAGCGGTGGCGGTCAATCCAGCTGATGTCGTGCTCTTTCCACTTGTGTAGATTCCCCGCGGCGCAAGCTTTGTTATATAGCGAAGCATTTGAGATTTCGCTGTGCCCGGGTCTCCAACTAATAACATGTGAACATCGCCCCTGATTCGCGTGCCGTCTGGCAGTAGCTTTGCCACTCCTGAGAACAATTGAAGTGCCATCGCTTCCTTAACATATTCATATCCAAAAATAGACGGGGCAATCGAGTTGACCACGGTTTTATAAATGTCTGGATTTTCAGATAACTTAAGAATCACCTCCTTGTCTTCTTTGGATATATCCAATTCCTCGAACTCCTGTTCCTCCATTTCGATCGAAATGCATTCAAGAAATATGTCAAAAAACGCACTCTTTCCACTGGGACTGGTGCGCTGATATGAATGCAGAATTCCCGTAACGATAACCCTATCGCCTGGCGCAACTATTCCCGTTAGGTCGTCCTCTATATTCACATCCAGGGTCTGTGGCTGTTCTCCCCCTCTCAACTCTTCTGGAGATTCCTGTATCTGCAGTTTCTGCGCATCCACGAAAGTCGATTCACTGAGATTCAATTTAAATGGGCCATTTCTGCCGCATGACACGTTTTCACAGACGAATGGCTCATTGAATTTTGTTACAGTTTGCAGTATATATGTGATGTGTTCACACCGCTGGCACTCGAATGCGGCATTGGTTATCTTAGGGCGCACTGCAGTAGCCTTTCGCACTATCCCTTCTATCGCGATTAATTTGGAAATATGTTGACTTCTTAAATCCCTAATCTGCGTCTTCTTGGGGAGTTTGGTCACCCTGACGTGCACATTATCCAGGCGCACATCAATTGGAATATCGATGATTCTGAGAGCCTCTTCCATATCTGACACAACTGCCTGAGGCCTCTCAAACAGTGCATCCGCTAAACTCAAATCATATTTCTCGATATCATGGTACTCGACAATCAGGGTGCGCCCCTCTGGATATTCATTCGCCAGCTGAAGAATGTGCGCTTCATAGTACTGCTTGAAAAATTCCTCCCATTTAGAAACTGTTGAATATTCTGGCATTTCTCAACGTCTCCATAGTTGCGGGTCAATTACGTAATCGGTGCCGTCCCGACTGATTTGCGGGAGTTCCATGAGTTCGTCCATCGTGAATCCAACGGAATCGTCGTCATAGCGCTTCTTCAATTCCGACCATTTTAGAATACATGCTTCCCTTGGTTTCCCAGTGCCCCTTCTAAGTTCAATGGCCAGAAATCCTGTTCTGCCTGATTTTTTGAGGAATTCATCGATGCGCTCGATTTGGTGTATGCCATTTTTATCGGTGCTAAAGTGCTGGGTGAAGTAGAGTGCGTTCGCTCCCTTTTTTGTCGATACGCTCTTGCACTCGATGCCCAGATAGTAATCTGGATTTAGTGAATCGACCAGTATATCCAACGCCTGTGACGAAAACCTGTGCTGTTTGATTCTATATGCGATGCCATCGATCTGGTCGCGCTCAAAGGATGTATTGAAGGACTTGACCAGTTCGCGTTCAAATTCGGTCATTTTTCTCGCATTTTCATTGGCGTTGATGACATATAATGTTTATACATTGTATCCAATAAAAAAGCTAATCTAAGAATAGGGTGAAAGTAATAGGAAGGAGTGAAAATGCCAAAGGATATGCTGTCGTGGGATCAAACGATTTTCAAAAACGGCGAGATGTTCGAATTAGACCATGTGCCAGAACATTTTCTTCACCGGAGCGACCAGATAGAGGCACTGACGTTTAACATGCGCCCGGCTGTTAGGGCGATGCGCCCCATCAATACGCTTTGTCTCGGTCCACCTGGAACCGGTAAGACGACCGCAGTCCACAAGGTGTTTGAAGAAATCGAGAAACACACGTCATCGGTCATTCCAGTCCATGTCAACTGCCAGGTGGATAATACCAAGTATGCCATCTTCTCCCAGATATTCCGGAAGATATATGGCTATATGCCTCCCACATCCGGGATTTCCTCCAAAAAGCTCTTTGGTGAGATAGCAAAACACCTCATTGAAAAAAGCAGAGTACTTGTGGTCGCGCTGGACGATATCAATTATCTTTTCCACGAAAACGAGGTAAATGAAGTCT
>JAJOKI010000109.1 GCA_021129915.1 Methanocellales archaeon
AGAGCATTTTGTCGAAAGAGGAGGAGATCGTGTTCGGTTTACTGGAAAAATTGGACCTAGGAGAAGGTGCCAGCTATTCGGATGTAATTGACGCTGCCCTGGGATCCGGATTGTCCGAGACGATGATCGAGGATGCCGTGAGGGAGCTCATGGATGAGGGGCGATGCTACGAGCCCAAAATCGGTGTTTTGAAGAAAGTATGATGATAGAACCCCTTCTAGATACGCCTGTCTTGGTCGTGAAAAATGAAGTGAAAACGTTGGTCATTGCAGACCTCCACCTGGGAATCGAGTATGATCTCTATAAAAGTGGAATTAGGATTCCAAGCCAAACCCAGAAACAACTGGCTAAACTAATCGGTTATATTGAAAAAACGGATCCTGATCGACTCCTCTTGCTAGGGGATGTGAAGCACAACGTCCCCCTGATTTCATATCAAGAGCAAGGCGATGTCCCAAGGTTCTTGGGGGAATTGGCAAAACATGCACCAATCGATATAGTTCCTGGAAACCATGACGGAAATCTGGGTTTTTTGATCCCTAAGGGCGCTGATATCACACTCCATAGTTCAAGAGGGGTTCTTAGAGGTGACATAGGATATTTTCATGGACATGCTTGGCCATCTGCCAAACTCATCTCCGCAAAACACGTGGTGATAGCACACAATCATCCCGCAGTGCGGTTTACAGACCCACTGGGCTATGTGAGCATCGTGCCAGCATGGATCAGAACGCATTTTGATGAGAACGTCGTACGACGGCACTACTCTCTTGATAAAGAGATCTCACAGTGCGTGACGATAATGCCAGCGTTTAATGAACTCTGCGGCGGAATACCTTTCAATGAGGCATCACATGAGGATTTACTGGGACCGGTTTCCACCTCTGGGGCAATCAAATTAGAAAGCGCAGAGGCATACTTGCTGGATGGAACGCACATTGGGAAGATCAAGGATCTGAGAAGGCTGAGATGATGCATATATCGATAATTGGTGGAAGCGTTGGTGGTCTTAGTTCTGCTCTTGCATTGAGAGAAAACGATGATTACGATGTCACCATCTATGAGACACATGAGGAGATAGGCCATCCACTCCAATGTGCTGAAGGATACCTAGCTACTTATGAGCTCGAGGTGCCACCGAGAAAGGTCATAGATTGCACCATTCATAGCTGCATCGTTCGGACATGGCAGAACGGAGTTAGAAAGGATAGGACGATATCATCTGAAAAAGAGCGAATGTGGATAATTGACCGGCCGAAATATGAGCAGTTGCTCGCAAACCGATGTGAAAAACTTGGCGTCGACATACAGACAGGCAGAAGAGCAACCGTCAGAGAGCTGAGAAGGAAATCAGAATACGTCATAGATGCTAGTGGTTGCTATTCCCAGACATCGAAAGAGTATGGATTTAGATATGAAGACGTGAGGAGGGCACTCCAATACACGATAGAAGATGATTTTTCAGAATACTATGATGCCAAGACAATGGTGATGGGATATGAACCGTACTATATTGGATATTACTGGATCTTTCCTAAGTCACCGAAAAAAGCGAACGTTGGCATTGGATGGGTGGACTCCGGCGATCTACATGCTGAGCTAAAAAGGATCTTAGAAATGGAAAATATTGAGGGGGACATCATCAACAAGACAGGAGGCAATATTCCATGTAAGCCCCTGAAGAGATTCACCTATGATAACATTCTCTTGGTTGGAGATGCCGCAGGATTAGCCAATTCATTTACGGCAGAGGGGATGAACAACGCGATCATAAGCGGGAGGATCGCAGCTAGATGTATCCTTGAGCATAGCATCGATGGATACAGGGACATGGTGATGGCAAAAATCGGTGGTCGACTGTACGTTGGTCGGTTAATGCGAAACATAAGGGAAAATCAGTATCAAATGTTTTGTGATGGGCCTGAGAAATTAGATATAAGCTTTGAGATGCTTGACAGCCCATACAGGCTCTATAGAGCAATGCTGACAAGACCAAGTTTGCTTATCAGAACGATCATGATGTCATTGCGAATGATATGACGACAGCATTTGATCCTCTGGACACAAGAATTCAAGAGGCGCTAAGGGAAAGAGTTTTCTTATGCCCAACCGAGCCGCAGGAGCGGACCATTCCCTTAGTGTTGAGAGGTGAAAACGTCCTTCTCATCGCACCCACGGGTTCTGGTAAGACCGAATCGGCGGTGCTACCGATTTTCCATCATCTGCTCCGGAGAGAGAGCAAGGGAATCTCTGCATTATATATCACTCCGCTCAGAGCATTGAACAGGGACATACTCAGGAGAATGGAGTGGTGGAGCACTAAGCTCGGCATTGACATTTCCGTCCGACATGGAGACACCTCCAGCTCTGAGAGAAGGAGACAGGCGATATATCCCCCAGACATGCTGATCACAACACCAGAGACATTGCAAGCGATGCTGACGGGAAGGAGACTGCGGGAGAACTTGGCGGATGTGTCATATGTCGTCGTGGACGAGGTCCATGAAATGGCTAACTCCAAAAGGGGTGCTCAGCTCGCAATAGGATTGGAGCGACTGGTTGAAGTTGCAGGAGAATTCCAGCGGATAGGGTTATCTGCAACGGTTGGATCTCCACAGAAGGTGGCAGAATTCCTGGTTGGGACGGAGAGGGACGCAGAAATCGTTGAGGTTTCGATATCAAAATTGCTCGACTTCAAAGTGATCAGCCCGAGTGCGTCGCCCCATGACATAAAAGAGGCGAAAAGGATGATGTGCGATGCAGAGATGGTAGCCCATCTAAGATACATGAGCGCTCTTGTCAAGAGACATAAATCCACGTTGATCTTCGTGAACACGCGTCAGTCAGCGGAAGCACTGGGCTCACGATTTCATCTGCTTGGTGCTAACATAGGCGTGCACCATAGCTCCCTGTCAAAAGAGACGAGAGTTGATGCAGAGGATGCATTTAAGCGTGGCGACCTAGGGGCGTTGATCTGCACGTCATCGATGGAACTGGGCATCGACATAGGCAAGATC
This sequence comes from Methanocellales archaeon, assembly GCA_021129915.1. Lineage (GTDB taxonomy): Archaea > Halobacteriota > UBA148 > UBA148 > JAJOKI01 > JAJOKI01. The sequence continues at coordinate 3,018 of JAJOKI010000109.1, forward strand.
GATCATGTGATTCAATATGCATCACCAAAGGAGGTGACTCGCTTATTGCAAAGAGTAGGCAGGGCTGGACACAAGATAGGTGAGACTTCAAAGGGAACGATCGTAGCCATCCACCCAGATGACATTGCGGAGGCATGGGCGATAGTACGCAGAGCTTATGACGATGAAATCGAATCAATAGAGCTCCATGATGCGGGCGACGTTCTTGCGAACCAGATTTGCGGAATGGCTCTTCAATTTGGAGATGTCTGCATCGAAAAAATTCTCTCCATAATACGTCGAGCCTATCCTTTCAGGAAAACAACACGTGAACTATTGCTTCGCATCATTCATCAGTTAAGTGAGCAACGACTTATCTGGTTTGATGAGAAGAGCATAGGGCAAAAGCGCAGAACACGGCAGTATTTCTATGAGAATCTATCCATGATCCCAGACGAGAGGCGCTACGACATATATGACATCGTCGGGGGGCGCTTTGTCGGGACTCTAGATGAAGCATTTGTGGTCAACTTCGCCTCTCTTGGGGCGACTTTCATCACGAAGGGAGATATGTGGCGGATCGTTGAGATGGCGGAAGACCAGATAAAAGTGGAGCCAGTTGAAACGCCAAGTGGAGAGATTCCCTCCTGGATCGGAGAGGAAATTCCCGTTCCATACGAGGTGGCGCAAGAGGTTGGGCGTATCCGAGCTAGGGTGGCTTCAATGCTAGAAAAGAAGGAAGATGTTGCCGAGGAGCTCATGAAGACTTATCCAACTGATGCTAGCACTGCTGAAAAGGTGATAAAGCTCGTCCAAGAACAAATCAAGGGTAACTACCCAGTTCCGACGGATCATCGTGTGGTCATCGAGGATGAACATAGGCGGATCATCATCAACGCCTGCTTTGGACACAAGGTAAATGAGACGCTGGGACGAGTGATCGTCTCATTGCTAACGGCACGCTTTGGCGATAGTGTGGCAATGGAAATCGATCCATACCGAATCGAACTTGAGTTACCAAGAAAACTTTCTGCAAAACAAATACGTGATCTGATTCTTGGCATAAAGCCAGAGTACATCGAGCCGATCATCGAGATGACACTTAAGAACACCTCTCTGCTAAAATGGAAGATGGTCCATGTCGCAAGAAAGTTTGGAGTTTTGAGTCGTGACACGGATTACGAGTCCATTAACAACAGACTGCTTGATGTTTTCATGGACACGCCCATGTATGATGCTGCGATGAGGGAGATCCTCCATGACAAACTAAACATTCCTAAGGCAAGAGAGGTCTTGGAAAAGATGCATTCTGGAGAGATCGAACTTGTTACATCTGGAATTAGCCCGATTGGGCTTCGCCCGGCAACATCCGGCAAAGAACTGATAGCCCCAGAAAAAGCCGATCGATCGATCGTACTTGCGCTAAAGGAACGGATCATGAACGACAGGGTCATACTTTTCTGCGTCAGTTGTAAAAAATGGCGTTCTCAGCGTAAGGTCAAACGAGTAACTCTTCGCCCAAGTTGCCCGCTCTGCGACTCAAGGATGATAGCTGCACTAAAACCCTGGGAGAAGGAGGAAATCAAGCTCACCAAGCGCTCTGATAAGCTTAGGTCCCAAAAGGATAAGAAAAGAGTGCAGAGGGTATATAGGAATGCAAATCTCGTGTTGTCGCATGGAAAAACTGCGGTCATTGCGTTAGCGTCTCGTGGGTTAGGTCCTGAGAGCGCATCCAGGGTGATTCGCAAGCTAAGAGAAGATGAGGAGGAGTTTTACAAGGATATCATGAGGGCAGAGAGAAGCTATGTTAAAACCAAAAGGTTCTGGCATGATTAAACAGACATCTCTGATCTGAGTTCTCCCAATGTGGCAACCCTCTCAGCAAATGCGTTGTGCTGGTGAATGCTTTCCTCGTTAATCTGTTTGATCGATACGATGGAGTCATCCGGTATGTCCGTGAATTCCTGCACAACCTTTTGTGCCATTATTCTCACACAGTCTTCGACAAATCTCGGATTTTTATGCGCCGTCTCGACCACGAATATCTCGTCCGGGCGCTTTAATAACTCATAGATCTGCGAGCTCATCGAACTTTTTATTATGTCGATTAGTCTCTCGATACTGACTTCGTGCGAGTCCCCCACCTCGATGAAGATGGAGCCGCGTCCCCTCTGATTGTGCGTTATCATCGGAATATTCTTCAGGAACTTCTTCGTTGCCGTTTTCGAAACGTTCAATTTTGACAGTTCTTCTTCAGCTTTCTCGTGCATGATCTGCTGCACACAGGGGCAGGTGGTCATACCAGCCGCCTCGACGCCTATTGTTTTTCTCGTCTCTCCCTCTGATTTATTAGCGGTCGCCCCAACAAAAATATTCACAACCTCATGGCATTGAGTTTTCGTCTTCGGTGTTTTGTGCTTGATGATATATTCACTTGATATCTTGACCTCTGCCCTGGATGCGTATTCGTGTCTTTCAAGGAGGCGGCGTGCAATCACTTCACAGAGTTCTTCGGTCAGGTATATGGGAGCAGCGATACTTTCTTCCAGTACTTCGTCGATTACTTCAAAGTTTCGTGACATATTTGCCCCTTTCCTGTCGAATGGCAGGTCCACGAATATATCAAACGTCGCGATCAGGATTATCGGTCTTTCTCTCTCTCTTACAATCTCTACGAGCTTCTTTACGTCGGTGACGCCCACTCGTGTCAGGTTGATCCGAATATCAGGGCAGTCCGCCTGTACATCTGGTAAACGCATGTATAATCTTCTCCATATCTGTTGATTTATATCTCTCTAAGTCATTTTATGAGTTATAATTATATGCTTCGCATACATAGCAAGGTATTAGGTGGCTGTTATGAACAAAAGCAAACAGAGGGATCGTTTTTTACAGCATTAAATCGATTCGCAAGGATATGCACAGAACTGTTCAGATATTTGATACCACGCTTAGAGATGGAGAGCAGACGCCAGGCGTTTCATTCACTGCTGACGATAAACTCATCCTCGCGCATCAACTGGATAAACTGGGCGTTGACATAATCGAGGCAGGCTTTCCCATTTCATCAAAGGGCGAAAAGGATGCAGTAAAAAAAATCACAGGTGCCCGCTTGGATTCGCAGATATGTGGATTGGCCAGGGTGACAAATGTAGATATTGAGGCGTGTTTAGATTGCGACGTGGACGTGATTCATACTTTTGTACCCACATCGGATGTTCAGATAAAACATACGATTGGGAAGAGCAGAGAAGAGGTAATGCAGCTGTCAGTAGAGGCTGTCGAATATATCAAAGCGCACGGGACAAAATGCCTTTTTTCAGCAATGGATGCTACCAGAACGGACATGAAATATCTGCTCGACGTGTATCAAAGTGTCGAGAAAGCTGGTGCGGATATCATCAACGTCCCTGACACCGTTGGCGTGATGATACCCTCCCTCATGTATCAATTCATCAAGGATATCCGCGGTATCGTGAACGCGCCTATCGATGTACACTGCCACAATGACTTTGGGCTGGGGGTGGCGAATACTCTTGCCGCTGTCGAAGCGGGAGCACAACAGGTTCAGGTGACCGTAAACAGTTTGGGAGAGAGAGCTGGAAATGCAGACCTTGCTGAGACGGTCATGAGCCTGCACTCGATCTATAAAGTGAGAACAAACGTTCAAACGAAACACTTGGTGGAGACATCACGATTGGTAGAGAGATTGTCAGGAATCCGCGTTCCTCCAAATATGCCGATCGTTGGAGATAATGTATTTTCCCATGAATCTGGGATACATACGCATGGCATTTTGATAAGGACTGACACGTTTGAGCCGGGTGTGATGACGCCTGAGATGGTTGGGCATAGACGCCGAATAGTGGTCGGCAAACATGCTGGCAAACATGCTGTAAAACAAATGCTGACCGATGCTGGGCTAAAGCCGACAGAAGGGCAACTTGCTGAGATAATGCAACGGATCAAGGATCTCGGCGACAAGGGGAAGAGGGTGACGGATGCAGATCTGTATACTATTGCTGAGGTAATCATGGGCGAGGTTGCAAAAGGAGAGCAAGCAATCGTGCTAGAAGAGGTCTCGGTCATGACCGGAAACAAGGTCACACCGACCGCTTCGATAAAAGCAGTCGTCCGCGGAAAACCAAAGATTGGCGCCCAAACCGGAGTCGGACCTGTAGATGCTGCTCTGCGTGCGGTGCAAACGATCTTGGGCAGGGATGCAAAGATAAAGCTGCGAGACTTTAGGATAGAAGCCATAACGGGCGGGTCTGATGCACTAGCAGAGGTGATCATCGGCGTAGAGGATGAGAAGGGCAATATTGTGACCGCACGATCCGCACGCGAGGATATCGTCATAGCATCTGTCGAGGCACTGGTAAGCGCAATAAACGGGCTGATGTTACGGAAACGATGACCGTTAGATCGCGAAGGGTAAATCAATTTTGCCAAAATACTTATATATGGTAAAAATTAATAGATTCCATACTGATAAAAATGGCAGAAAGAAATGTAGTGGTAGTTGATACACATGGAAGGATTGTCATCCCGAAGCGCGTCCGGAAGGTCTTTAAGACAAACAAGTTTGAGATAGAAGTGAGGAATGAAAAGATAGAGTTGAAGCCCATAAAAAGCCTGGATGAGCTGTTTGGAAGTCTACCAGAGTTAGATCTAAAGATGAATTTGTTAAGACCGTTGAAAATCATGCGAAAAGCCTAGATGTTACCAGAAAGATCGCCATTGAAGCCTCCAGAACTAAATCGAAAATGAAAAGGATGGGTGCGGTGGATTGCGTTGTTCTAGCCTCAGCAAGGGTTCACGGTCTAACGGTTTTAACTGGCGATCCACATTTTGATGATGTCAAGGGCGTAATCAGTTTGAGAGAATAGCAGAGAGTTTCAATCTTTTATTAATGTCATTTCGCCTAATTACTTCTAACGTTTTGCGGATAAAAAGAAGTGCAAGGCTCTGAAAGAGCCGATGCATATATGCTGTGTTATCTGATGTGGCGGCGTAATCCTATCAATCTTCCGTCTGAGTATGGCTCTCATTTATTAACCTCAATTAGCATTTCTCGCATTTTCCTTTTGTTTCTGAATTATTTGGATCTCCGTACACGCCATATTCATATTTCTTTGACAAATGCCTCTTCAGCTTCTTGATGTCCTCATCTGATACCTTCCAAAAGCCTTGGCGGTCTATGATTATGTGTTTTAGCTCACTAGGAACATCTATAGCGTTTTCTCCGAAATAGTAGAACTTGCGAGAAACTAGAACATTGGAGCCTGGCGTGTGACCTTTGAGATACTTGCTCTTGCCAGGATATTTTTTTCGAAACTGCTCAAGTGGTAGATTGCTTTCAACTTCCATTGCGTATATTAGCTTGTCTGGTCGATTGGTTCCTTTTCCGCCTATTCCGATTACCCAACTTCCTCGTTCCGCCAATTCTTCTACATTTCTTTTCTTTCCGCTTTTATTATTCTTACAGCCAGTCAGCGAACATATCCCAAAGCTGGTGTTTGGTGCAAACCCTGTATCATGGTCCATACGATATACATAGTTTTTCTCCATGTTTATCTCTCCTTTGATCGAACCGCCATTTCAGATAACGTTTGGGATAAAAGAAGTTTTCGTAGCGTAGCGGAGAAATTTGGGAAAAATGCGAGCTGAACATTTTTCATTTTATCTGCTGTTATATGACCCAAGCGTAACGCAGTGAAGCGAGGGCGTAGCGTGGCAAGCGACCAACGGGAGCGCAGAGTTCCGAACCCCGCCGTCATTATGATTTTATTAATTTTTTATTAAGTACCCAAATTGTCACTAACATGGT
>JAJOKI010000116.1 GCA_021129915.1 Methanocellales archaeon
GCGACCTCTTATTGTGCAAATCCTTTGAGTTTTGATCGAGGTGCCTCTTAAGTCTAACTGCCTTCTGGATCAGGTTTTGAAGGTCCTCTGGCACCTTGGAAGCCATCTTGTTTTCATCGAGGATTTGTACAATTTTCTTACCAGTCACCAGTTTGACATTGGGAATTCCATACTTATCTCGCAATATGATTCCAATCTCGCTGGATGACTTATCTTGCTCCCGCAATTTGATGATGATTTTTTCGATTTCCTTGGCATTCATATCTATCCATTCTGGTCGTGTTTTTCTCTTCTCCATATCTTGGTCAGTTAAATATCTTTTTGTCGCAGGTATTAAACCATTCTATGAACTTCTTCAGCGCCCCGTATCTATGTGATACTTTGTTCTTCTCCTCGGTGGTAAGTTCACCAAACGTCTTGCCATCGTGGATGAATATTGGATCATATCCAAAACCATGTTCCCCTTTAATTTCCCGCGCGATTTCGCCATCGACGGCTCCACTAAACGTGACAGCCTCTCCATTTGGCTCACAATATCCAACGACTGATTTGAAGCACGCCTTGCGATTCTTTATGCCAGCCATCAACTTTAATATTCCTTCATTTCCCAATGTTTTAAACACATACGATGAATAGGGGCCGGGGAATCCATTTAGCGCAGAAATAAATAATCCGGCATCCTCAACGATAATTCGTTTGCCCAAATGGTTGGCAGCGTCTTGAGCGCCATGTCTTGCAATCTCTTCCATATCATCACATTGAAGTTCTGGATAGGGATATTCGACCTGCTGGATATGGATGCCAGCCCCTTCGCACAGCTTCTTCACCTCTTGCATTTTTCCCACATTGCCGGTAACAAAATATATGGTTTTCACGGTTGTTCAGTCCTGTATCTTCCTCTACTCTCTATCTCTTTTACTCGCTGCAGAACGGCGTCCGCATCATTGAATGTCCTTTGATATCCTCTTGAAAACGCCTTTATCAAGTCATCATGCCCTTTATGTGTGCTTTCAAATGTCTGAAACAGCACGTGAACATCCACGCCCTGCACCTCTATACTTCGGTCAAAGCGCGCCAGTCCGAAGTCAATCAGATATATGCGTCCCCCTGATTGGATCATATTTGACGTGGTCAAATCGCCGTGAACGATGCCATGGGTGTGAAGCTTTCCTACAAGCTCCCCGATCCTTTCACTCAGCTCCTCATCGAGCACATGTTTCAGCCGCGGCCCTTCTATGTATTCCATCACTATATTATAATCGGTGATGTCATGGATGATGGGCGTGGGCACGCCGCACCTGCGAGCCTCGGAAATCAGTTTAGCCTCGGATTTCGTGCGCTCTCGTCGAAGCCGCTCATCCATTCCCTGAACCCTATAGCGCTTGGGTATTCGCTGTTTTACTATGTATCCTTCACGTAATTCGATGATTGCCTCGGCGCCGATTGTGTTTAGATACATGTCCTTCATTAAAGTATCGTTTGCGTATATATTTTCTGATCTTTGAGTATGAAACCGTTGTTCTATATCCACGTCACATCGACATCATCCGGCCGGTAGTTCGGGCGCACTGCAGAATCCTCGATCGAGATGGTCGCTCCCTTGTTCAGCATTAGTAGTCCAGTATAGGCGATCATGGCACCGTTGTCCTTCATGAATTTCTTGTCTGGAGCGAAGAAGCTCGCGTCCCTGTCCTGGCACATCATATTCAACATCTCACACAGTCGCTGATTTGCACCCACGCCGCCTGTTAATAATAATTCATCCTTTCCTATATGTGCCAGCGCCCTCTCCGCCACTTCCACGAGCATCGCAAATGCGGTCTCTTGAAGGGAATAACACACGTCTTCCAGGGATGCGTATGCAAGAGCGTCTTTTGCCGCCGTGGTCAGCCCGGAAAACGAGAAATCCATACCCTTGACTACATAGGGCAAAGGAACGTAATTCTTCGCGTTTTTAGCCATCTGCTCGATCTTCGGACCTCCAGGATGTTGGAGGCCCGCATGCCGCCCGAACTTGTCAAGCGCATTGCCGATACCAATATCCAGCGTTTCGCCGAATATCCTGTACCTGCCATCTCTATATGAGAGCACCTGGGAATTGGCACCGCTCACGTACAACACGACAGGGCCATCAACACCACAGAGCCACCGACCGATCTCGATATGTGCTATACAGTGATTCACCCCGATTAAAGGTATGTTGAATGTCAAAGAGAGCGCTCTGGCAGCAGTGGCAACGACTCTCAAACAGGGACCAAATCCAGGACCCTGGGAAAAAGCGACGGCAGATATGTCTGTGCCATGTTTATCCAAAACACGACTCACCACATCTTCAATTTTAGCTGCATGATGTTGGGCAGCCATTCGGGGGTGTAACCCTCCTTTCAATGGTTGATAGGATGATTCGGCTTCTGCTATGACACCTGCCTCATTGATGATGGCGGCACTTAGATTCCAAGCTGTTCCTTCAATTCCTAAAATCGATTTATCTTTCTGAGGCCTCATTGGAACTATCTTCAGGTTTTTGAGATTTGAACTGGGTATAACTACACCTGCCACATGAAAGACGATCGCTGTGCTCGGCCAGAAAAACACCATCGCCGCAACGTGGGCAGGACTGCCTTTTCCGCTTTAATGCATCACCAGTGACGTCGTATAATTTGCTTATCATGTTTTATCTCCTCGAGACTCCTCTTTGGGCTTTTTGTCTACTACTTTTGGGAGCATTTCGCTCGACGATATGGGGGCGCTCTATCCTTTTGAGATGTTTTTCAGAGTCATATATCTTCACATAGCCCAGCGTTTCTCGTTTACCAAATTCGCTTCTCATTCGTTCGATGACAACTAATTTTGGCTTTGCATTTAGCATAGCAGCCAATTTACCCTTCACATCGTTTCTTTTAGGGGTTCCAGTGTCATGATTTATCTTGAATTTTATCTCTCGTCTTTTCAATAACGGGTTCCTTTTGTCAGTTATAATCGCGATTTCCATGTGTTTCCCTCCATTCGACGAAGCAGTGTTCTCGCCTCTTCTTTCTTGGTATCAGTAACAGACACTGCTACTACCCCCATATCAGGTTGTCCGTATATAACGACGGATGAGATTGGGGACAGGATGACCGCTGGCAAAGTAGCCAGGTCCTCCTCCCCATTCACGAATATTCGTGTCGGTTTGTCGTTCTCCAGCGATTCTCGCAGGGCGAAGATGAGTTCTTCGGTAATCCTACCAGCGGGATTATCAATGGAGATATTTCTAAATTCCGCAACCATCGTCCCCCGAACAACCTCTTCCGGCGCAGGTTTTCGCATGATCATACCATCAACAACGCCTATGTCGGGGATGGTTCCGGATTTGATTAGATAAAATGTGGCAAGGTCGCCAACGGAAATCATTTTCGTGGGATTCCTGAAATCGTGTTTGATGCTTCTAATGCACTCCAGCTCCCTTCCCTTATAGAGGTTGCCAAATGGCTTTTTTAGTTCAATTCTTAGTTCCTTCGGCAACCTCAACGTCACGTTATCGCACCTTTATCGCATATTTCCCAACCAGGTCGATGTTCATTTTCTTCCCAATCTCTGATTTTTTCGGGTCTATTATGATGACATATCCTGTCCAATTTTTGCTTGTCGAATTTGAGCCACATTTGGGACATATTTGTCCATCTATGATATTATGGCACTCTCTACAGGCGCTCTCGGTCATTTTTTGACCTCCTTTTCAGCCTCTTCGTTTTTGCGTGCATCTTCTATCCACTCAAGCTTGCCAAGTGCGGTCTGTCTCATGGTCAGCCCAATTTTACTCTCCCTCGGCTCCAATTCGTTCAGGCTGACCGCCACGATTCTGGCTCTGATGCAATCCCCTTCAACAAGTGCTTTGGCACTTTCCTTGCCGATCAGACGTTTATTTTTCTCATCACACGAAAAATAATCATCGGCGATCTGGCTGACATGGAGCAAGCCATCGACAGGACCCATGCTGACGAATGCTCCGAACTCGACGATCTCTACTATTTTTCCCTCAATTATTTCTTGCATCTCTGGTTTGTACACTATTGCATCGAATGTGGTTTTATAATATACTGCTCCATCGCCCACCAGGATTCTTCCTTCTCCGACATCGACGACCTTAATAATGGCAACGATGACACCAATCGTTTTGTCTATTCTCCCTTCTAATTTATCTTCCAGTGCTTCTGCTACAGCCTCTTTGACTTCGTCTCCCAGTTTTTCTGGCGGAACGCGTACGACCTCAACAAGCCTCATCTTTTTATACATATTTATAATTCCTCCAACTATTGCGACACCGATATTTATTTTTAACCTACAGTTAGTCGTTTCTTTTGCCGCAGATGTATAACGGGTATCTTTTTCTCTTTTAATCGCTTTTTTAACTCGATATCATTCGTGACGACTGCAGCATCTCGCTCTTCTGCCATTTTAATGATAACATCATCGGGGTTGCCCTTTGCCTCGATGATATCGCATCTGTCCAGCAGCGATAGGGCAACCGACGCGGCAGTCCTGTCTTTTCCTTTTACGTGGGCGTATAGCTTATTCAATTCTTTGACGACCTCTTCTGGCACCAGTAGTTCATGGTAACCTAATCTTTCCAATTCGGAAAACACATCGACACCAAATTGACATGGAATCATCAGCGCATTGGTATCTAAGATCACACTCCTCGGTTTAATATTGCATGAGGCCAAGGATTTCACAGGAGTTGATAACGTCTTTGACGTTATAACACCCCCACACCGATAAGGCGCCACCTGGCACCGATTCTCCTGCTGACTGCGACCTTCGAGCCAGCATATGCGCAGACCGGGCGCTTCAGTTTGACTTCGACTTCATCTCTCCTGGCACTGGATACAATGCCAACGGTTGTGGCAGTTCCAACACTGAGCATCAGCGGCTCGCTCGCTCTAATCGGCTCGACCTTCAGCTCGTCTGTAGAGCCGACCACCCGTTCCAGTAGCTGTACCTTCATGGTAAAGGAATCCCATACTGGCGGGAGCGAATCTGGATGGCTTGCCACCTGTCCCACCAGCGCATCACTTTTGGTCATCGCCGGGTCCAGAGTAGTTCCAACGCCCAATAATCCACCTGGCGTACCCTCCTTCAAATTCTGCCCACCTTTTATTATCCTCGTAACCTTGGTGATGATAGGTATCCACTTTGTCCTGCCCTCGAACTCAACCCTTCTGCCTGGTCGAATTTCAAATTCATCACCGAGTTTTAATCGCCCCTGGCTCAAGGTTCCACCGACGACACCGCCAACAATCTGGTCAGGTGGAGTGCCAGGTTTGTTGACGTCGAACGAGCGGGCGATGAACATTTGCACGCGTCCATCTATATCGCGGTCTGGCATTGGAATCGTTTTCTCTATTGTGTCAATCAATAAATCGATGTTCATATTTTGCTGTGCAGATATCGGTATAATCGGAGCTTTTTCTGCAATTGTACCTCGCACGAAGTCTTTGATCTGCTGATAATGTTCAACAGCCTCCTCTTTTGAGACGAGGTCGATCTTATTCTGGACAATTGCGATATTTTTGATGCCGATTATATCCAGTGCCATCAAATGTTCCTTGGTCTGGGGTTGTGGACAGGGTTCAGTTGCAGCAATTACGAGCACCGCGCCGTCCATGATCGCAGCACCTGAAAGCATCGTGGCCATCAGCATCTCATGCCCGGGAGCATCTACAAATGAAACCGCTCTGCACTCCTCCGTATCCGCTCCACAATTTGGACACTTGTCTTTAACCGAATAACAATCCGGTTTAGGGCATTTTGGACATTTTCGAAAGATTGCATCCGCATAACCCAGGCGTATGGAAATCCCCCTTTTGATCTCTTCACTATGTTGATCGGTCCAGACACCGGATAGGGCGCTTACCAGCGTGGTCTTACCATGATCCACATGGCCCACCATACCGATGTTGATACAGGGTTGTTTCACTTTTGTGATTCCTCCATGGTTGTGGGATATATCTTCTCATTCATCACATATAATAACTTGCGTGCGAATTATAATTCAAAACTCATCTCATCGTATCCCAGCGGCCATTTCTTGGCTGCGATATCATGCGGTCCAAAGGAGTGGCTCAGATGAGTTAAAACAATGCGACCGGCGTTCAGTTCCCTGCCCAGTGCAAGCGCCTGAACGGCGTTCATGTGCTTTTTGAGTCCGAACGTGGGGGCAAGTGCATCAGCGATCAATAAATCTGCATTGGACATGATTTTCAGGCTTTTCTCCGGAATGTTTTTTGCTGTATCGCCTGTGATTACGAGCGTTTTATCACCGTCCCGTACCCTAACCCCCACTGCATTATCCAATGGCGGATGTGACACTTTGAAGAGCATGAACTCCAGACCGATCAATGAAAATGTCTCGTACAATGTCACGTCGTGCCGCTGATAGCACATAAAATAGAAGGTCTTTAATATCTGGTCCAGTATTTCTTTTGTCCCATATATATTGACCTTTTTATGTATTCTGTAAAATTCCCCAAACCCTGCGTAGTGGTCGTAGTGGGAATGCGTCCAGATTACGCCATCGACATGAGAAACACCTGCTTTGAGTAACTGGTACCTCATATCTATACTGGTGTCAATCAGTACAGCTCCCTCTCCCTCGATCAGTATCGAAAAACGGGACCTTTTGCTTCGTCCCCCATTGAGGGCATCCATACATGCCGAACAATCGCATCCAAGTGTTGGAGTGCCTACTGCATCGCCAGTTCCCAATAATGTTATCTTCATCCAATAATCATCCATGCCTGTTCGTCGCTATCTCTTTTGTTTGTTGTTATACTTCCCATATCAACCTTCCTAATGCGTCCCTCCAAAGATAACTTTATTACGCTTGGCGCATTATTGGACAGTAAATGGACTTAGAGGACTTTGAACTGATATATCAGGAGATTCTAAGGGACTTTGGCTTTGACCGAAAGGAGGACGAGCGCTCAGCTAAGGTCTTATCTAAATTACTGGAGAATCGCGTTCCTATTATTCATAAGCTGAGCTCTTTGACCAAAGGGAAGCGCATCATCATCTGCGGAAATGCGCCATCCCTTCGAGAAGAGCTCCAATACATCGACATATCCAACCATCTTATCATGGCGGCAGATGGCGCAACTTCGGTACTTTTGGACCGCGCCATTCTTCCCGATATAGTTGTATCCGATCTGGATGGAGAGATTGATGATATCATCAGCGCGGATCGGCTCGGCGCGTTCATCGTGGTGCATGCGCACGGTGATAACATTCCGGTCATAAGAGAATACGTACCACAGTTGAACAATGTCATTGGAAGTACACAGTCCAAGCCGATAAAAGACGTCCATAACTTCGGAGGATTCACCGATGGCGACCGATGTGTGTTTTTAGCGCACCATTTTGGCGCCAAAGGCGTTACTCTCATCGGTTTTGACTTTGAGGGCGATGATGTCGACAAGGTCAAGAGAAAGAAGCTCCAGTGGGCAAAGAGATTGATCAGGATGTGTGAGTTTTAGGGAGACTAAGAATCTTTTGACTATCCTTTTCTTACCACCTAAGACGTCTCACCTTTATTTGTTTATTATCTCTGTTATTTTCCTCTGTTTTTGTTTATCCAAGATTTCTTTAATCCGTTTTTCAGCTATCTTCACATATTCTTCTTCTACATCATAACCAACAAATTTACGATTTTCCATTAAAGATGCTACTGCAACTGTTCCGCTACCAATAAATGGGTCAAGCACTACATCATTTTCAAAGGTATAGAGTTTTATACATCTTAACGGCAATTCAACAGGAAATGGTGCAGGATGCCCTACTTTTTTTGCAGATTCGGCTCCAAAAGTCCAGACGCTTTTTGTTAGTTCCAAAAATTCATCCCTTGTCATAGTTGCTTTTCCATTATTATGATTTTTTCTGGAGAAAATGTCTTTAGAAAAAACTAAGATATACTCATGGATGTCCCTTAAGACAGGATTCTTTGCTGACATCCAACTACCCCATGCTGTTGATGGGCTTGCAGATGACGCCTTGTTCCAGATTATTTCACCCCGCATCAAAAAACCTATTTTTAGCATATCCGCTATTATAAATGTATGGAGGGGAATGTATGGTTTTCTTCCCAAGTTTGCGATATTAATACAAACTCTTCCACCAGAAACAAGAACTCTGTGAACTTCTTTCCACACTCTTGATAAAAAGTTTCTGTATTCCTGAAGAGAGAGATTTTCATCGTATTCTTTTCCAACATTGTATGGTGGCGAAGTTATCATTAAATGAACACTGTTATCTGGTAACTCTTTCATTTTTTCGCTGGATTTACAAAATATTTTATTAATATTTTCTTCAGGTATCTTATTTTCTACCAATTTTAGTTTTTTCTCTGTCGGCAATCCTTCATATAACCTGCTCTTATAAAATTTTGAAGAATCATGGTTCATTCTACCTGATGAACCAAAAGCGCTCGTTTTTGTTCCGT
>JAJOKI010000084.1 GCA_021129915.1 Methanocellales archaeon
AGAAGGTGCGTCAGTCTTAGCTAAAATCAGACCATAGTGGGATTGAAATTTGTAACAGCTTGTACGGGTACGCACAGTTTTTCCCGCTAAAATCAGACCATAGTGGGATTGAAATAGTGAAAGCAGAATATAACGATACAGATATATTGAAGCTAAAATCAGACCATGGTGGTGTCCCAAATCAAAGATTTGCGGACTCCGTCTAAATGTTACAGATGGAACATCTGTAACTCCGCCTAAGTCTTCGATTTAGTCGGGATTGAAATATATTTATCAAACCTTTTAAGATCAACGCCTACAAAAATTATATAAACAAGTTCATCTCCAATATTACTATTCAGAGGTGATTTGAATGTGGTATTTGGAGCCGTTTGATGAGATTAGGCGCATGCAGAGACAACTCGACAGGCTGTTCAGGGAGACTAAATCACCGACCTTTGGAGACGAAATGTCTCCTTTTGTCGATATAATAGATGCCGACAAGGAGATAGTGGTGATCGCGGACATTCCAGGCGTACAAAAAGAGAACATCTCGGTCAACATCAAGGACGATATTATGGAGATCAAGGCATCGCGCGGGGAAGAAAAAGAGGAAAAGAAAAGGGATGGCTACTGGAGGAGAGAACGATCATATAATCAATTCTATCGGTCCATTCAACTTCCGGTAAGCGTCGATGAGAAAAGGGCGAAGGCATCGTTCAAGAATGGTGTGCTGGAGGTCAGGCTTCCAAAGTTGGAAATAGAAAAGAAGAGGTATATTCCGATCGAATAAATCCCTTTCTTTTACGAAACTCCGCGAGGGTTCGCACTGTGACATGTTGAGATGCGATGATGCCGTTACACCCCCACATTTCCACTGGAGATGGGATGAGTATTTATTATAGAACATTACATTATTAACTGAGGGTCAAATGAAGGGAGGGGGTGGATAGGTATGGAGCTAACGCCTGTTTTACAAGAAGAAATCAAGAAAATCAAGCCCGTGGACCTTGTTGTCGGCATTTGCGCAAAGGATGTTGAGACAACCATCGTTCACACCATGAATGTAGTCGGTATGGGCCTTCAACAGTATTTTTCACAAGTAGAGAGCTTGGTAGTCATCTCTGATGGATTTTCAAAAGACCGAACGAAGGAGATGGCGCAAATGTTCACTCTCCCTTCAACCATCAATAAAATCGTCACGGAAGATATTGGCGAGGCTGGAAAGGGTAGTGCTATCCGCACAATACTTGAGATTGCGAGAGCTGCTGATGCCAGATGTGTGGTATTTGTCGATGGTGATTTGCTCAGCGTTTCACCGAGATGGGTCGCAAATTTAGCAGAGCCCGTCCTTTTTGGAGCCGATCTCGTCGTCCCACAATACATTCGAGACAAATACGATGGAGTGATAACGAATAATATCGCATATCCGCTCATTCGCTCGGTGTTTAAGGCGGACATCCGGCAGCCCATAGGAGGAGAATATGGCATCTCGCGTAAACTGATGGAGAAGTTGCTCGATGAGGCGATAATCCCACATCATTTTGGAGTAGATATAGCGATAACGGTCACCGCTGCAACAGATTCGATGGATATTAGGAATACTCAATTGGGCTTAAAAATTCACTCATCATCCATAAAATATGCCGAGCCCTCGGAACATCTGGTCCCAATGTTTCGACAGGTAGTCGGAACGCTGTTTGATTTAATAGAACGCCATGAAGAATATTGGAGAAACATAAAACACGCGGTAACAATTCGAAGCAGGGAGAACGGGCAGTATTATGGGCAGAAGCCACTCCCGGTTAAAGTGAGGACAGCAAAGCTTATGGAGCACTTCCAAGAGGGTTTCGAAAACCACAAGGAGTTGTTAAAGTCGAGTTTACCAAAAGATATCTTTGAGAGGATGAATGCCATCCGCGCGCAAAACCATCAGACGGTTTCATTCGACATGGAGACGTGGGCGAAGGTGGTATATCATATGGCGGCTGCACACAAGCGAGTGAAAACGGCCGAAGATAAGAATAGGGTTCTCGACGCCTTCTGTGGATTATGGATGGGGAGGTTCAACTCTTTTGTGGTAGAGACAAAGGACATGGATAACGGAGAGGGTGAGAAGGTCATCATCCGCCAGGCAGAGACGTTCGAGGCATTAAGACCATATTTGGAAAAGATATATTAGGCACGATGATTCAAAATAAAAAAGGTCTCATCTCGAACTCAGGCGCAGATTTCAAAAAGGCGCGAGCCGACGCCCTCGATATTTTAGAATACGCCTTAGAGAGGGTGCAGCCACGGTTTGCCATCCAACGTGCCGTCAGAATCGAAGGGGAAACCCTGTGGCTCGATGAATTGTCCATCGACCTAAATGGAGTGGGACGGATTTTTATCATCGGCTTTGGAAAAGCATCGGGACAAATGGCAACCGAACTTGAAAGGGTGCTGAATGACCGAATATCTGGTGGAGTCGTCATCGTAAAACATGGTAGCACAAAAGTCTTAGCGCAGAGGGTAGAAAACAGGACTTTTTGTAGCCGAAAAGTCAAAATTATGACGGGGCAGCACCCGGTTCCAACCGTGGAGAATGTAAAGGCGACTGAATGTCTGCTGAAGATGGTCGATAAAGCTGGCGCCGGGGACATTATAATCTGTTTGATTTCTGGCGGGGGGTCCGCCCTGTTAACACTCCCAAAGCAAGGCATATCCATCAAAGACATTTCAAGAACTAGTGAACTTCTCATAACGTCAGGCGCGTCAATCGATGAGATTAATGCTGTGCGCAAACATTTATCTCAAGTCAAGGGGGGGCAGTTGGCCGCTCGAACACATCCGGCCAGATTGGTGAGCTTGATCATATCTGATGTCGTAGGCGACCGATTGGATGTCATTGCCTCCGGACCTACTGCACCTGACATGTCCACGTACTCAGATGCAATCGGCGTCTTGCAAAAATATGGTCTGTGGATGCGCGTGCCGTCCTCTGTCCGCATGACATTGGAGGACGGAAAAAGAGGGCATTTGCCCGAGACGCCGAAGGATGGCGACCTTATCTTCGAGTCGGTGTATAACAGGATAATTCTGAACAACCAGGTCATGTTATTGGCCGCTGCTGAAAAGGCAGTGGAGGAGGGGTATTCACCACACATTGTTCAGGATGCCACTGGAGAATCCCGGGCGGAGGCGCTAAAACAACTAAAAGATGCCCTGAGACTGAAGACGCCCTCGTGTTTGATCAGCGGAGGTGAGACTACCGTCAAGGTGACTGGTTCTGGCAAGGGCGGCCCAAATCAAGAGTTCGTGCTGGCATGCGTGGAGGAGATTGCTGGAAAACGCATTGTCGTTGCTGCCATAGATTCGGATGGAATCGATGGGTTCACGGATACTGCCGGAGCAGTGGCCGATGGCAATTCGCTACGGCGCGCCATGAAGCTTGGATTGTCTCCGGCGAAGTTTCTTGAGGACAACGATTCATATAATTTCTTCAAAAAATACGGGGACCTGGTGATGACCGGGCAGACTGGAACCAATGTCAACGACCTGCGGCTCTTTCTCTGTTTTTAAATCATGTCGACGATCTTGTGCGTGTACTCGGCCGCATATTTATGGAGTTTTTTTCTATGTTTTTCATACCCCGGGAGCTCCCTGAGCGGCCGATGATATTGCATCTTGAAATCGTGCAATGTCCTTAGTCCACGGGTTGTGCTCCTTGCATAGGCATCGATGCGCTTGAAATCACTTATACCCTTTATCCCCCTGATAGCATAGCGTCTGTATAACTCGCGGATGGCCTTTCGCCTGTTCTTCACCTCAAAATCAATGCCAAAATGCTCGCGCACGAACCAAAACAGCGTCTGTGTAATTTGCTCCACCATATAGGCCAGCGCCGCATCTGACCGATGGTGGTGAAGATGCTCACGTAAGTCGACCTGGGCGAATGTTTCCAAACCGATTTTTTCATATAATTCTATCAACATCGCTATTTCAACACCAAAGTGGTGTGGCATCATCAACGATTCGAAAACCCCTCTGGTCAGCGCTACCTCGCCGCTTAATGGATATGTGATGTCTTCCAATCCTCTCAAGACGCCATATTCTCGGTCCAGTATCCGTAAGATGGGGCGCATGTACAGGCGCGTTACCCTGCCTCCAAAAATGGTCTTGCCCCTCCTCCTGAAGCGCGGGCGATGATAATACGCTTTGGAGAACTTGACCTCGGCAAGGGTTAATATGGGGCCCACCAATCCCTCGACGAACCGCTCATCGATATTCATGATGTCGGAATCAAGGAAGACGAGAATGTCTCCCATAGTGCATGCTGCTCCTTTATAGAGTGCGTCTCCCTTTCCAATAATAACATCTGTTTCCAGAAGCGCGCATATCTCTGGCTGTGCTTGATGGATGATTTTGAACGAGTCGAACTTTTCCAGTGACTTCAAGGCAGCCCTTGTAGCAACTTTGGCCGTCCTGTAATCGACGTGTCCATCGATCACTGAACCATCCACTACCAAGATATCGTCAACAAGGTCTTGATTGGCAAGCCTGGCCATTTCTGCAACCACCTTTCCGACCGTCTTCTCCTCTCGAAAGGATGGGGTGATGACGGAAATCTTGATGCCGCCTTTCTCTTTATATTCGAGCAGGTCATCGATGTCAAAGTCGAGGTAGTCGAAATCGTGCATATTTTGTCCTCACATGATGTGTTTCAGCATTTTACTTAAATCCCCGTCCATCACGACGTCGGCGATTTCGTTTAGCTCTGTCGGCGCTTTAAAGGCAATGCCCAGGCCAGCATCTTCTATCATGCATTTGTCGATGTAGCTGTCGCCAACGACCGCGCTTTCGGAGGGTGCTATTCCCAGTTCATCGCAAAGGTCGTGCAAAACATCCCGCTTGCAGATGGAATGAATTTTACAGCCAGCCATGCGCGGCTCCAGTTTTTCGTTGTTCAACTTGATGCTGCCGGTGATCATTCCATTTTTGATATCCAATTCGTTTGCAAATATCCTATCGATGCCAAGTCTTTTCGCCAATCGATTCGCTGCCAGTTGGTAGCTATCGGTGGCTATCGCAGTTGTCATCCTGTTTTGTTTTATGGCGGCAATTGTTTTTTGGGCGCCGGTACGGAGCGGAATCTCGTCAAATATCTCCAAAAAGCGTTCAACCGATAGTCCCTTGAGGAGCCTGGAAATCTCCCTTGTCCTCTCGTACGCCCGCATAGTTGACCTCATGGTCTCATGTAACTGTTCCTCAAAATCAAGCGCTTCCGCCAGCGCATAGATCGTCCGTCCGGCGAGGAGGGTCCCATCCATATCAAAGATGATGAGCTTGTAATTCAAGATATCCACGCGCCCAGCCTTTCCATATGTAGATGATTCTTTAAATAATAAGCCCTATTTTTACAGGGGTTAAATATCATGGAAAAAGTAGTGATGACCATAGCCGGCTCTGACTCTGGCGGCGGGGCTGGCATCCAGGCCGATCTGAAGACGTTTTCGGCGCTGGGTATGCACGGAACATGCGCCATCACATCCATCACAGCGCAGAACACACTCGGTGTGCAGGATGCCTATGATTTGCCGGTAGAGATAATAGCGAGTCAGATAGAGGCAGTATCATCTGATTTTGATATCGCGTATGCAAAAACAGGCATGCTGTCGTCATCGGAGATAATCAAGACCGTCGTCGGGAAGGTTGAAAAACACAAAATTCCGCTGGTAGTTGACCCGGTGATGGTCGCGGAAGCAGGTGGAACGTTGCTCAAAGAGGATGCACTTTCAGTACTTGTGGAGCGGTTGTTTCCCCTGTCGACGGTCGTGACGCCGAATGTCTTTGAGGCAGGGGTTCTCACAGACATGAAAATAACAGATGAAAAAAGCGCAAAAAAGGCGGCAGTTGAAATACACAACCGTGGCGCAAGAGCGGTTATAATCACAGGGGGTCACCTCGATGCTGTCGATGTTCTGTACGATGGCGAATTTTATTTTATAGGGGGTGAATTAATTGCGGGCGGCACGCATGGTGCAGGATGCACATATTCTGCTGCGCTCACAGTATATCTGGCAAATGGTCTTGCACTGAAAAATGCTGCAGCAAAGGCAAAAGAATTCGTAACCGCTGCGATCACGGGCAGTATGCAGGCCGGGCACGGAAGCAAGCCAGTGAATCCATTGGCGAACCTATCAATAGATGCTGAAAGATATCGTGTGCTGATGGATGTGAGGGACGCTGTTTCGATGCTAAAGAACTGCAGAGGATTTCCTGAGATAATTCCAGAAGTTGGTACCAACATCGGGAGGGGGGTCCATGGAGCCAGCACGAAAGATGATGTCGCTGCTGTCAATGGAAGAATCGTGCGCTCAGATGGTGCAAGGACGGTAGGAGACATTGATTTCGGCGCGAGCGATCATATTGCGCGAGTGATACTCACAGCGATGCGATTTGATGAAAAGATGGTGGGCGCCATGAACATCAAATATTCGCCGGATATATTATCGGTCTGCAAAAAATTGGGTTTCTCGATCGCCTCGTTTGACAGAGGCGATGAACCAACAGGCGTCAGCACGATGGATTGGGGGGTCGAAGAGGCTATCCAAAAATCAGGGCGCGTGCCGGATGTCATCTATGACGTGGGCGCCATCGGAAAAGAGCCGATGGTTCGATTGCTTGGTAAGAGCGCGATGGAAGTTGCAGAAAAAGCGGTTATGATTTGCAAGTGCCTTGGGCAAGCGGATGCCTGAGGAAATATTAAAATAACATGAACGAGAGAATCTACCCATAACAATCTGATCGCTATAAACGACCTGGATGTTTGCGAATATACCTCGTAAAGAAGAAAGGAGATACGAGGATGGGCATTAAGCCAACATATATCAAAAAAATTGGAAACACCCTATTAAAACTACACCAAGATGTGTTTGCGACCGATTTCGAAGAGAACAAAAATCTGGTGTCTGAACTCACGAATATCAGAAGTAAACGAATTAGAAACCGCGTTGCAGGATACGTAACCAGCAAATCAAAAATTAAGAATACGAGGTAGAAACGCGTGTTTGAAGGTGTAGCGCCAGCGCTTGTCACACCATTTACAAAAGATGGTAGAGTGGATGAAGAGGGGTTCAGGAAGAATATAGAATTCGTCATAGAAAATGGCGTGTCCGGAATTGTTCCAGCAGGATGCACTGGAGAGGCTGCTACACTCTCTTTTCAGGAGCAGAAAAGGATCATCGAGGTGGCAGTAGATGTTTCCACAGTTCCCGTCATCGCGGGGACGGGGTCCAACAATACAAAAGAGGCGGTCGAGCTCACAAAATACGCAAAGGATGCTGGCGCAGCTGGTGCAATGTTGATCAGTCCCTACTATAATAAGCCGACTGATTCGGGTTTAATCAAACATTATGAAACTGTCGCCAATTCGTGTGACATTCCAATACTGTTGTACAACGTGCCATCCAGAACCGGGATAAACATGGGGGCCCACATATCGGCTGAATTGGCGAAAATTGAAAACATCGTCGGTATCAAAGAAGCCAGTGGGAACATATATCAAATTTCCCAGATCATCGAGCTGACACAAGATCAGAACTTTGCCGTGTTTTCCGGAGACGATGGCATGACCCTTCCAATTTTAACACTTGGCGGGAGGGGTGCGATATCGGTTGCGGCCAACATAATTCCGAAGCAGATGAGTGACATGACATCCGCATTCTTCGAGGGGAATATCGATGCAGCAAGAAGGATTCACCACGCCACATCTCCTCTGGTGCGTGCCCTGTTCATGGAGACCAATCCGATTCCAGTAAAGACTGCAATGAACTTGATGGGTTTGGCAGCGGGCGGGTTTAGATTGCCTCTGGCTCCTATGGGCGAAGAAAATGTAGCCAAGTTGCGTTACACCATGGAGTCGTCGGGGTTATTATGATAGGTGTTGCGGTTGCCGGTGCGTCCGGGCGGATGGGCAAACTAATCATCCAGAATGTTGCCAGTGCGGACGATATGAAGCTTGTAGCTGCATTCGATGTCAAAGGAATTGGCACCGATGTTGAGGGGGTGCGTATATCGGATGCAAAGGATGTCCGCAGAGTGCTGATGGAAACCAATCCAGATGTCTTGGTCGACTTCACGATTGCGCATGCGGCGGTAGAAAATGTAAAATCCGCTGCCGGGTGCGGCGTGAATCTGGTGGTGGGTACAACAGGGTTCACACAAGAGCAACATGCAGAAGTAGAGGGGGCGATCGATAAAAAAGTGGCGGCGGTCATCTCTCCCAATTTCTCGGTTGGCGTGAACGTCTTTTGGAAA
>JAJOKI010000098.1 GCA_021129915.1 Methanocellales archaeon
GCTCCAGCAAAAGGAGGGCATACCATCAGTTTTGGACCTGGATGGGCTCTTGGTAAACACACTGATCCCGTCTTCGTCTGTGTCGGCAGGCCAGGTCTGGCGCCTGGCGCAGAACTTAGCCCGTTTGAGGCAGCACTCAGGGGAATCATCAACCTCACCGAGCTGAACCACCTTCTTCGCAGTTATATCCCGGAGAACGTCGAGTATAACCTGGCATTCTCCAACAGCACAGGGGAAATTGCTCATATGAACATCATCAATGGGATTCCTGCCCCAGGGGCAGTTACAGTGACCATGCCGGTGTTTGCAACAGTGGGTGGGGTGAGCGAGGTTTATATGGCGAGATTGATATTATGGTACAGGTAAAACTCTCATCAAATCCACACGATCTCGACTTCGCTGACATCACCAAACCTCGAATCGCCGGTCACGATTTGACATTCCGCTGAGACGGCAGTGGCAAGGCAGAAGGCATCTCCAAGGGCAAAAGAATACCTCATCTTGAACCTGCCTGCTTCTCTTGCAATCTCAACATCTGGTGGCACGAACTCCATGTCCAGCTTTGTAAACCACGTGAACTTCTCGTCCGCGTGCTCCTCCCCCCTCCGTCTCAATATAACGTTATAGACCTCTGCCGCGTTCACCGTGCTCATGACCTTCTCCCCATCCCCGGATATGATCCTTTTCACCTCGCCATCTCCACCCTGAATCAGACTGATGATCGCATACGAATCCAAGCAGTATCTCACGCTCTGATCCCCATGAGCCGCTCATCCCTTCTTTTTTCCTCTTCATCCAATTCTCGCATCAGCTCTTTCGTCGATGCCCCGAGATCCAAGCATCCAGCTAATGCCTCCAAGGGATCTTCTGGAATCCTGATGATCTTGATCACACCATCTCTCTCTATTATCTCAACCTCTGATCCCTTCTCCAAGGACAGCTTCTCCCTAATACACTTTGGTATCACTACCTGCCCTTTAGAGCTTACTGTAGCGGTAGTCATTCTTACTCACAATATATTATTTAAGACTAAAGTTATTTAAGGCTTACCATTGAATGTTATGAAAGAAATATCGAGACTAAAAAATCATTAAAATGCCCATGCATCATTCCTATTTCTGTAACTTCATCTCCTATATGTCAAGCAAAAAGAGACATAGAAACACAACCCTTTTTAACTTATGACAGCACTATAAATTGGTACAAATGATAAAAGATGAACAGGGGCAAATCATCCTACTTGCAGGATTCATCCTGGCGGTAGGCATCATATCTTTCAGCATAGTTCTTCATACGGCTGCATTTGCGGGTCACCGGACCATAGAACAGGAAACCTGTGGCGTAAACCATGATTTTAAATCCCTGAAAAGCACATACGGAACCATCTTGAGGGATGTCTCAAATTTTGGTGCGACAGACCCGTTCGCCGCACCACAACTAACTACCCATGAAAACCAGCTAATCGAGTTATATGCATTGGAGGGATATGCGGTAACATTTGTACATGTGAGCTACGATGATATTGCAAGAACAGCAACTGTACAGATAATATTTTCAGACGGCGAAACGACATATACTGAGACCGTGACCTATGAGCTTGGTTAAATTGGCGATAATCTCATGAATCAAATGAATCTGATTTTAAAATTGAAGAGTGTTCAGGACCGTGTCTTTAGGGGAGGGATGCCAGGATTAATTAAATTTGTCATTCCATTTCACATCGCGGCCGGAGTGATCTCTATCATGTATCTAACGTTAGATAGTGCTACCTTTGCCAAGGTAATCGCCATGATGACCGCTTACTTTATTCCGCCCGCAGGAAAAGAATCCGTAATCCCCATCGCTGTTGCTGCTGGTGTTCACCCCGCTCTTGCTGCCGCCTCCATCGCGTTCATCGACATCGTCACTGCACTATTTCTCGTATGGAACTTTGACCATCTCAAGAGAGTTCCATTACTCGGAGAGACCATTGCCACCATGGAGGAGAGAGGCAGGGTAATTTTAAAGGAGCGTTCTTGGATGAGACGATTTGCCTTTACCGGTATTGTCCTTCTTGTGATTATACCATTTCAGGGAAGTGGAGCAGTTATGTCATCGATCATTGGGCGCATGATAGGCATGGACCCATACAGGGTGTTCATTGCAATTGCCATAGGGGCGCTGGCGGGATGTTTTGGTATAGCATATTTGATTTTTGGTATAGCATATTTGATTGACGTTATAATGACCTATATTTAGAGGATCATTTCGATGTCGAGATCCTCTGCCAACTCCTTATACCTGTTTCTGATGGTTACTTCAGTCACGCCTGCCACATCTGCCACTTCTCTCTGCGTTCTGCGTTCTCCGCAAAGAATGGATGCGATATAGATTGCGGCCGCCGCGACCCCTGTGGGACCTCTCCCGGATGTCAGCTCTCTATCTGCAGCATGGCGCAAGATATCAACTGCCTTGGACTGCACCTCGCCTTTGAGATTTAACCCAGAGGCAAATCGCGATACATAATCAATTGGAGACGTCGGCATGAGTTTAAGTTTAAGCTCTCTGGATACGAATCGATACGTTCGCCCTATCTCCTTTCTGCTCACCCTCGACACCTCTGCGATCTCATCCAGCGTTCTTGGCACGGAACTCCTCCGGCACGAAGTATACAATGCGGCTGCAGAAACTCCCTCGATGCTGCGCCCCCTGATTAAATTTTTCTCCACCGCTTTACGGTAAATAATCGCGGCAGACTCTCTGATGTTTCTTGGCAGCCCCAGTGCCGATGCCATTCGGTCCAACTCCGATAACGCAAATGCGAGATTTCGTTCGGTCGCATTGTTCACCCGGATTCTGCGCTGCCATTTTCTCAGCCGGTATAACTGTGCTCTGTTTTTCGATGATACGGACTTGCCGCATGAATCTCTGTTCCGCCAGTCGATCATCGTGCTCAGACCCTTGTCGTGGATTGTATGTGTCATTGGCGCCCCCACTCTGGAACGCTTCATTCGCTGGTCATGATCAAAGGCCCGCCACTCGGGTCCCATGTCGATAAAATCCTCTTCGAGTACAAGTCCGCACTCGCTGCATACGAGTTCTGCTCTCTCGTAATCGTGCACGAGTTGGGTGCTATTACACTCCGAGCACTGCGTTTTAGCCTCTTCATACTCTCTCCTGTCCTCGTGTGAGTCGGAAATCGAAGATTTCCTGACTGTCTGAAACTCCGTTGGAGTTTCGACTTGTTGAGACCTTGCAGGGCTATCTTCGATTACTCTAACCTTCTTTTCCATAATTATACACCTTTTGCCTTATAATGAGTAAACTTGCTGGCCTTTCAGCGCGCGTGCATCGGAAACACTGATGCCATCATAAAGTCTGATGGAGATATATGGATGTCTTACAGGCCCAAAAACACCATATATTTTTCCGATTCTTTTCATCTTTTTCGTTACAACCACTGAGTTCATCTTTGGCATTTTATCGCTGGACTCGTCCCGTACAATCAAGCCCTTATGACCTAATAGATGAAGAACTGTGCCTAATCTCTTCAATGCATGTGCCTCTTTAAAAAGTAGAGTGAAAATGTAACTTTTAGTATATAATACTTTCGCAATACTTATATCCGTCTCAACATTTGACCGTCTTCGCCCGTAGGGACTTCAACAGTTTAAGAGGATTGGCTCCTGTCGCCTTATCCGCATCATTTTTATCCAGTCCCGCCGCCATCGCAATATCGACCGCCTTATTCTTCGTAATCAAGTCGGTCGAACAGTGTGTATCCGTATTTACCACCAGCATCGCGCCGACTTCGTTGGCGATTTTTGCGACATAGCCGTTTGTTATGCAGTGTCCCCGGCGCGACGTAATCTCAAGATATACTTCATTATCTCGTGCTATTTCGGCGTCTTCAATCGAGATGAATCCTGGATGTGATAATATGTTCACATCCTCCAGACGAACTGCTGCGCTGTTGGTACCAGGTGCAACCCGCTCCACCATGGTTTCTCCGTGTATTACAATCAGTTCTGCTCCGAGCTGTTTTGCTTTGGCCACCAATTTTTCAATCTTGGCAGGAGGTATATGGGTAATTTCGACTCCGATCACGACCTGCATATCCATTTCTCCTTCGAGGTTCATCTTTTTCAGATTGGCCAGGACATATTCTACATTGGAAAAGTCAACATGGTCGGTGAGTCCGATTGCCGCGTATCCTTGAACCACTGCTCGGCGCACCAACTCGGCAGGTGTCAGTTCTCCATCGCTAAAAGTCGTATGGGTGTGCAAATCAATCATGACAAATACATCTGCCACAAAAGTTATAAGTGTTCCTTCCGTGATTGTTATTGTGAAGTGAAAGTTGATGACTGGTATACAGCGATTAGTACTCGATGTCTTGAAGCCCCATCAACCATCGATGATGGACCTGGCAAAAAGCATGTGTGAAGTGGAAGGAGTAACTGGAGTTAATCTAAGTCTATATGAAGTTGATCAGAAAACGGAGAACATTAAGATTACCATCAAGGGGATCGATATAAACTATTCTACGATAAAATCAACTATCGAAAATCAGGGTGCGGTGATTCACAGTATCGATGAGGTAGTAGCCGGGAAAGAATTGGTAGAAGGAGTCGAGACACCACAAGATCGGTAATTCTATTTCTTTCTCAATTTATTGATATCGTTCGCTATTTTCTTGGCGATAAGGGATTTAGGACCCTTGTCATCTACGATTACCCGTCCGCTGATTTCCCATGCTGATTTGGGATATGCCTTATCTGGCTCTACCGTTGGATTCAAACCCATGTTTTTGGCAGCCATCTCGATTTCCTCCAGTCGAGGTGCACAAACCCCATCTTTCTTTGGGACGATTCTACCGCCACTTTTGGGTTTGCTGTTGTCTATATATGCAGGCCAGATGACCATTTTTCCCTTATTTTGCATAAATCATACACGCGTTTTTATTACTCTTAAACTTATGTAGGTTGATATAGAATCACCATATGGAGGATAAAATGAAGGCGACGGCAATAGCGCATCCGATGCAGGCACTGCTCAAGTATCACGGGCTTATAGATAAAGAATTGCGAATTCCATTCCATGACAGCATCTCTGTCAATGTCGATGCACTCCATACAAAGACGACAGTAGAGTTTGGCGATTTTGAGCAGGACACTGTTATAATGAATGGTAAAGAGATGAGGAGAACGCCACTCCAGAGATGCCTGACGGTCATAAACAGGGTGCGGGAATTGGCAGATATCACAGAGAGGTGCAGGGTATCATCTGAGAACAGTTTAAGTTATAGTGAGGCAAAAGGTTTGGGATTCTCATCGGCCGGTGGAGCAGCACTTGCAGGAGCGGCATTTAGGGCAGCGAACCTGGACGAGAGATATGGATGGGACCTTAAAGTCATATCCAGGATAGCGAGGAGGTTCGCCGGGTCCGCATCCAGAAGTGTCGCAGGCGAATATGCGCGCTGGTATGCCGGAAAAGACGATGAAAGTTCGTATGCAGAAAAGATCGCCACCAAATCTGATCTGGATATGGGCATACTGATAGTTCCAGTACCTTCAGATATCCGAACAGAAGATGTGCACTCAGATGTAACTACATCGCCGTTCTTTGAGGCACGGATTAAGAGTGCTAACACGCGAATAGGGGAAATGGAAGCTGCAATTAAAGCAGGCTATCTGGAAAAAGTTGCGCACTTGGTAGAGACAGACTCACTTGAATTACATGGGCTGACGATGACCGGAAAACATGGATTGGTTACATACAAACCAGAGAGTATTCAGGTTATCACTGAGGTCAGAAAGATGCGCCAAGAGGGCATTCCAGCCTATTTTTCGATGCAAACAGGGCCATCGGTTTTCATCAATACGTATCCAGAGCGCATACCTGAGGTTCAGGAGCGTATAAGCTCCCTGGGGCTGAAGACCATTCATACTGGAATTGGAGGGGGAGTAAAAATAGTATAAATCTGGGGAGATCATGTAATTTTTGTCATTGGTTATCGTATCTGTCAGTGTGCCCTTAGCATGACCGATCTATATGTCGTCAACCTTTTATAGTTAAACATAAACATAAACATATGGTGATGTTCGTGGCGACAAAGACGATTACGATAACAGAGGAAGCATACAAAACCCTGGCCAGGGAGAAACGCAAAACTGAGAGTTTTTCGAAGCTAGTACTAAGGCTGAGCAAGAGAGGAAAAATAATGGACTGCTTCGGCTCATGGAAGATGTCCGAGGAAGAGGAAAAAGTGTTCACAGAAATTCTACCAAAAGCCTGGAAAAAGGCCGATGAAACATTGAGAGAGGCGGTGGAATGAAGTGTGTGGATACGGATTTCCTCATAGCGGTACTAAAGGGCGATTTAGGGGTAAGGAAAAAGGCAGAGGAATTAGATAAAGAAGGAAGGAATGCCACAACGAGCATGAATGCCTTTGAGCTCTATGTCGGCTCTCATCTTCTGAAAAAGAAAAGACACGACTTGAAGGAAGTGAAAAGTCTATTGTCGAGGTTTGATGTTTTGAGCCTGGATAAGGATGGTGCAGAAAAGGCAGGAGAAATATATGCCCATCTCTTAGACAAAGGAGAGACGATAGATATCAGAGATTCCATCATAGCCGGGATTGCGCTGAACAATGCGTGCACCCTCGTGACCAGGGACAAACACTTCGAGCGAGTAAAGGGATTATCTGTGGAAAAATGGTGATAGAATGAAATTCTGCATGGACACTAAAAACCTCCTTAAGGAGTACACTTGGAGAGTTGACCCACACTGGGGACTGGTATTCTCACCCCTACAAAAAGCCAAAGGAGAAATAAGACTGGGTCCGAGCATAGCTAAAAGTGTGAACCGACAAATATCAGAGATGTCAAATGCAGAATTTCAGGTATTCATAGGGGATTTCAGTAATAAAGATCGAGACAGACTGAGGTTACTAAGAAAAATAGTGCTTGAGATGAAAGAGAAGGATTCTAATGGATTGATTTTTATTCTGAGGATTGTGTTGCGTATACCGTGTTTCCAGTACTTTAATGTGATGTGAGGTAGTGTTAACTTAAAGATTTCTTGAAACGTAGAACAGGTAGATGCTATGCGTTCTTGGATTGTCATTTCTGCTTAAGTTAACAGCACCGTTGGTTCTTTCTCAAGCTATTCAACCAGTATCGCGTTCACCATGCCGTCCTGTCCCGGTCGGCTGGTTATTCTTACTTTGCCCAATTCGGTTCGTATTATTGCGCCCTTGGTCAGAATATTACGGCGAACATAGTGCTGGTTTGCCGGATTCGCCTCTGCTGTTTCGATTTTGGCTGCTTTCGTCTCACCCGTCTTGGGGTCCGTGACATTGGCAATGCCGCCCCGGAGAACGCGCATCTTGATGCCGCCCCCTCTGACGCGTACTTTCTTTCGTCGAACTTCGCCGATGTGGGGCTCTGTAACCTCGCGCCCCAGTTCGTGTTTTTTCTTACCTCTCGCCAGTTTCAATCGCCCGCCCGTCTTCTTGCGCGTTGATTCACCCTGCCATCTCATCGCTGAACCTCCATATTCCACGTAATAAACACAGGATGTTATTTGTATCTTTCGGATGCAGTCCCAAAGTTTTTTTAACTCACCAATCGCTACCGATAATAGGACGTGTATCAAATGACCGACTTGATGATGACCGTTGCGATGCCGTTTAGAAAGAGGGGAAAGGACTGCCTCACGACCAGCGAATTCATATTTGCCCTCTCCCTGGACCTTGGCTGGTTCTCTCCAGAACAGGCAAAAGAAGTCCTCGGCAAAGCAAATGAAAAGGACTTAATATCTATAAAAGATGATGAAATCAGCCCGAATTTCGACTTCAAAGCAATTGAGATACCGCTGGGCTTCAGACCAGACCTGAAAAGGGAGCGGTCAATCTTTGAGCGCGTCATCGAGAGGGTCATGATGACCGGGCTGAGCAGAAAAGAAGCCATAGCATTGGTGAACGAAAAACAAGAACGCATGGCGAAGCTGATTGAGATTGATGTTTCTGCGCTCATGGTGGCGAAGGACAGAGGCGCCGACGTCGAAGATCTGGTGGATGAGGTATATCGGTCGTTGACCAAATCTATCATCGGTGAATAACCAGCGTGTAGAAAAGTATGCGAAATCTATATATCGTCTGACGTCTCCTTATATAATGGTATTGCTGACTGTCTATCATCTCCCTCCTCGTTTTTTAGTTCATATTGTTCACCAAAGGGGGGGGA
>JAJOKI010000078.1 GCA_021129915.1 Methanocellales archaeon
CGAGGTTGATCTCCTCTGGGCGTATGGATGCGTAGATCGTTCCTTCCTGCTCATAGATCCTGGCCTTTCCAACAACTGCTACTATGCTTGGGACCTGGAGCTCAGAAAGGAATGTCACTGCCCCCGGTTGATATTGTCCAGCATAGACCAAGAATGAACCTGTGGGATCTGTAACGCGTGCACGCCATAGGTCATCCCCCATATCCTCGGCTTCAGTAACCACACCTACCACAAATAATCGATTACATTTCGCTCCAGTGGGTGTGATGACATAGTTAGGCACTCTATCGTCTCCTTCACTATACTGGAGATCCGCCTGGTTAAATTCCTCTGCAAAAATCCTCCATGCCAATTCTCTTTCAGCAAACATTCCAGAGTACCAGTATGTTAATGGTTCAAAAGCGATAAAAAGTCATCGGAATGAAAACATATCAAATACCTGTCCCGACTTTCGATCTTGACCATACGTTGCGATGTGGTCAAGTTTTTAGATGGCGGGAAAGTAAAGATGGATGGATCGACATCGTAATTAAGGCGAAACAAGAAGGGGATGTTTTGATCGTAAAGTCAAATCTCGATATGGAAGATGTCATGAGTTACTTTAGGCTGAGTGATGATTTGGATGATATCTATAAACACATAAGCAAGGATGAAGTGATGAACGAGGCTATCGCCAGATACAGGGGCATGCGACTGATTAGGCAGGAGCCATGGGAATGTCTGATCTCCTACCTCTGCTCCATCAACAACAGAATACCACAAATTGAACGCATGATCCAAAATTTGAGCACGTATTTCGGTGAAGAAATATGCGACGGATTTTACAGCTTCCCCAGTCCAGAAAGATTGGCTGAGGCTACACGTAGCGAACTCGAAAAATGTAAATTGGGATTTAGGGTGGACTGGATCTTGGGCATAGCCAAGAAAGTATGTGATGGTGAATTAATATTGAACCAGTTAAGAAATCTTGACTATCAAAATGCAAAGGAAATGCTGATGAAAATCGATGGAGTAGGGCATAAAGTCGCTGACTGCGTTCTTTTATATTCTCTGGACAAACTGGAGGCATTCCCCGTCGATGTTCATATCAGGAGGCTCACGCAACGAGAATATTTCCAGAACCAAGAAGTATCGGACGAAATAATTCGCGAATGGGCAAAAGGATATTTCGGCGACTATGCTGGCTATGCCCAACAATATTTGTTTTACTATGAGAGATCTAGGGGTGGGAAACGATGAAGAGACCATTCGTCTTCATCAATGCAGCGATGAGCGCTGATGGAAAGATATCCACGTATGAGCGAAGGCAGATAAGAATATCGAGCGATGCTGATATAAGGCGGGTTGATGAGCTTAGAGCGGGTGCGGACGCCATAATGGTCGGCATAGGTACAGTTCTGGCAGATAACCCTGGTTTAACCGTTAAATTCGGGAACGGAAATCCGATTAGAATAGTGGTGGACAGCATGGCTAGGACGCCCGTGGATGCAGAAGTCATCACCAGAAAAGGCGGTTCAACGATTATTGCCGTCTCCAAATCTGCACCAAATAAAAGAGTAAATGCGTTGAGAGAGAGGGTAGACATCATCGTTGCTGGCGACGAGCGCATTTCACTACCAGAATTGCTCAATGAATTGAAAAGCAAAGGCATCAATAGACTGATGGTCGAGGGTGGTGCGACTCTCAACTGGGGATTGATTTCCAAGGGGTTGGTCGATGAAATCTACGTGTACATAGGGAATATGATATTTGGGGGAAAAGAGGCACCAACTCTCGTAGATGGAGAGGGTTTTTGTGAGCTGAAGGATACCGTCAAGCTTGAGTTAAAGGATTTCTGCAGGTTGGGAGATGGATTTGTCGTTAGATGGGAAGTGAAAAGATGAAAAAGTCGAGGCGGTTTTGATGCGGGTCTTACTCATCTGTCCGTCATTTGAAGAAGAAACTTTTATAGGTGTTCTGGGCTTGGTTGCGCCGCCGATTGGATTGGCGTATGTGGCGGCAGCGCTTGAAAACGACGGACACGAAGTCAAGATCATCGATATGCTGGCGGAGAAGAAAGACAAATCCAGGATTAGAAAGGATATCATGGAGTTCAAGCCACGTGTGGTTGGGGTTTATTCTACAGCTTTTAATAAATCAATTGAAGTGATAAATATTGCCAAGGGAGTGGATGCACATGTCAAGACCATGACAGGGGGGCCACATGCCACCTTGGTGCCAGAGGAACTACTCTTGAAGAACCAAAGTTTAGATGTCATTGTGTGCGGCGAAGGTGAAGTTACTGTATCTGAATTGATAAAAGCATGGGAATCCAATCGCGACATTAAAACTATCAAGGGTATAGTTTTTCGGAAAAATGGACATATCGTGCGTACGCCTCCAAGACCTCTCATTCAGGATTTGGATTCGCTCCCTTTTCCCGCAAGACATCTCCTCCCAATGGAAAAATATCATTTTTTTGGAGGGCTCAAGTTGGGAACCATCGTCTCGAGCAGAGGCTGTCCATATGGCTGTCGCTATTGCAGTGTTCCAGTTATGTATGGGAAGAAGTGGCGACCCCATTCCCCAGAAAGTGTGGTAGATGAAATGGAACACCTAGATGCCAATTACGATCTGGATTTCATCTTATTTGTGGATGACAACTTCGATCTGGATAAGGAAAGAACTGAAAGGATTTGTGACGAGATAGTGGAGCGTGGCTTAGATGTCGTATGGGGAATCCAAAGTGCAACTGTTCACCCCGAAGAGGAGCATTTGGCAAAAATGCGGGATGCTGGCTGCAGAGTTATCTCATACACCATTGAAGCTGCTTCAAACAGGGCGATCGATACGATGGAGAGGGAGACCAACAAAGAAGAGATGAAGAAAATCATCGATTCCACTACGAAGATGGGTATGATGGTGGTTGCCCACGTCGTTTTAGGTCTACCAGGAGAGGATAGGGAAGATGTAGCTGAAACCATTAAACTTATGAAAGAGCTAGCTCCTCACTACGCGTTATTTTACCTTCCAACGCCCTATCCTGGAACAAAGTTCTATGAAAGTGCCAAAGAAATGGATATAATCAAAGAATTAGACTGGGGCAAGTATACCACGGGCAATCCGATAATCGAAACAAAAATGCTCTCTTTAGAAGAGGCAAAGGAATTAAATCGAATGGCATGGAAGGAATTTTACTTTGACCCAAAAATCATTAAAAACAATCTCCGCACAACGTATAAGTTCATTAGAGATGGAGACGTCAAACTGAAGCACATTCCAACGCTCTTATATCACATAACAAGAACTGGAGTCCATCTCTTCAGACTCTAATTTCGGAAGAGGGGAAAACGTACGACGTAAAGATAGAGTGGTACCTAAAAGTATCTGTCCACGCTCTCGACCGAACGCGCAACTAACTCCGTGCACAGGTCGATGTCCTTCAAACTGACCACTTCAACCGGTGAATGAATATATCGCGCCGGTACGCTGACGGTGCCCGTTGGGATGCCAGTTCTCGTCAATTGAATTGCCGTCGCATCGGTCGTCCCGCCATCAGAGACATCCAGTTGGTATTGAATCTTGTTTCTCTCTGCAGTCTCTTTTAGCCATTTAAGGACTGTGTTCGGCGTGATGATGCCCTTTCCTGCCGCATCCATCACCGTAATAGAGGGTCCCTTTCCCATTTCTATCGCAGATTCGCTCTTCTTGATATTCGGATGATCGCCGGTGATGGTAACTTCTGTTGCCAGTGCCACATCTGGATTTAATCCAAACGCAGAAGTCCTTGCGCCTTTTAACCCAACCTCTTCCTGAACCGTGCCGACGGCGTATATGGTGGCATTCGATTTTGTCCGCTTTAAAGCATCGAGCATGACTGCCAGCCCTACCCTATCATCGAATGCCTTCCCAGTGACCATGCCATTTGCAAGCGTTCTGAACTCTCTATCGATGGTTATCGGTGTCCCGGCCGTTACGCCCAATTTCTCCGCATTTTTTCTGCTGGTGGCGCCGATATCGATGAACATATCATCTGCCTTGACCACCTTATCCTTATCTTTATCTTTCATCCTGTGCGGCGGTTTGGACCCAATCACTCCAGTCAGATTCCCTTTTTCCGTCCGTAAGATCACCCGTTGGTTGAGCAATGTCTGGTCAAACCAACCGCCAACCTTTACGAAACGGATAAATCCGTCATCATCCACATATTTAGTCATCAGGCCAATTTCATCCATATGTGCGGCGAGCATGACGGATGGCTTTTTGCCGTTTTTTGTCGCGATGAGGTTTCCAAGTGAGTCAATTTTAATTTCATCAACATATGACTCCAATTCCGTCTGGACTATCGCGCGAACGTCATTCTCATGTCCTGAGATTCCATGCGCATTTGACATTTTTTCCAGTAAATTTCTTATTTTTTCCATAGCCTACTCCAAGCTCGCGTGTCGGGATCGAAGATATTTCTCATCTCTTTTGGTGACGGCCATCAATTCAGATATCAGGCCATCCAAAAATACAAGGCTCGTCGTCTCGAAAATTGTTCCCATCGGCGCCAGTGGATAATATTCTCCACGCACTTGGCGTTCGAGATAGTCGACGCTGTCTACCTTATTCCGCCCTTTAACTTCGATTATTACATCAGATTCCCTCGCCAATGATGAGCAGGTATTCGAAGTTATCGTCGCCAGTTTGGCACCACATTGTTTCCCTACAACGGCAAGTTCGACAACCGATTTTGTCTCACCTGAACCAGAAATTGTTATCAAAAGGTCGCCAACCTCCACTGCAGGGGTAACGGTCTCGCCCACCACATATACGGGCAGGTCCAAATGCATTAATCGCATGGCAAACGCTCTTCCGACCAATCCGGACCTGCCAGCACCCATCACAAAGATCTTCTTGGCGGTGAGAATATGGGTTACCAGGGTATCTACTTGATCATCATGAATCTCATTCGCTACTTTGGCGATATGTCTCCCTATCAAACTCATCGTTAACTTGATGTTCCTCGTTGTGGTATTTTTGTCATTGGACATTGGCGATAATCTCCTTCATCTTCAATGCATCACTCTCTAATAAAGGTGATTCACATATCACGGTCGCATCATATTTTCGTTCGATTAATACCTCTGCTAAATGTTTAAAATTTGGGTCATCATTTATAGATGTATGCTTTATCTCATTCCCCTTTACATATTTTACGCCGGTAAAATGAATATGGAATTTATTCCCCTCAAATTTATCAAAGACCGCTTCATAATCCTCTTTCCCATTCAATGAACCGCTGCCCCTTGCATGAATGTGGGCAAAATCGAGGACGGGTACGGTGCCCTTTACCGTTGCCACGAGGTCCACTATTTCGTCAACGGTGCCAAACTGCCGCTGCCTGCCAGCAGTTTCAAGACCGATTTTTACAGTATTACCGACCACACTTAACACCTCCTCGCAAGCACTCCGGACAAGTTCAAAGGTATCGTTCGAGTAATAAGCAGGATGTATCACCA
The DNA here is from genome assembly GCA_021129915.1 of Methanocellales archaeon. Lineage (GTDB taxonomy): Archaea > Halobacteriota > UBA148 > UBA148 > JAJOKI01 > JAJOKI01. The sequence continues at coordinate 5,484 of JAJOKI010000078.1, forward strand.
CGATATCTGCACCTGCCTCTTTTGCGCGCTTGATGGATTTGATAATATGTTTCTTGCTCTTCTCGATCGTTGCAATTTCATTTGAGGCGAGATTGATATAATAAGGAGCATGAACCGATAATCTGATTCCCAATTTTTCAGCCAGACGACTGACCTTTTCTGCAGTTTCGCTATTCATGAAGACTCCTCTGACAAATTGAATCTCCATTGCGTCCAATCCGATTTCAGAAAGATACTGGACTCCTTCTTCCATCCCCTTTCCCTTTTTAGCTACTGGAATCCCGGCTATACCTACCTGAATCAAAATCGATCACCCGTCTGGTTGGACGCTATACGCATCTTTCTTGAAGTCTATCTTCTTGATGTGCCACCCATCCACATCGCGCAGCTCGTCAAAAAGTAGCATGATCTTTGCAACGCTACCATCCCAGAATAGAGTATTTTTAACGTCTCCTTTCTGGAGCTGTACGAAAACGGATAGCGCAAAATATTCTAATGCCTCTTTTTTTGAGAAGGGTATGTTAAATATCGCACGATATCCTCCCCTCGTCTTTGCATATGAAACCAGAGTATATCCTCTCACCTGATAGTTCTGGATACCCTCAAAACTACAGATGACCTCTTTTTCACATTCCACTGAAGAATCTATGCTGGACACGCCAGTGATAATCCGTTTGATTAAATCGATGGTCGCCTTTTTTCCAAACCAAATTGTTATCTTCCCATGGGTACAGGAAATCGTAACATCATCCCTGCCCATACACACCAAAGATACAATGTGATCTGCTGTACTAATATCAAACTTCGCTATATCTGGATAGCCGTCACCAGCATCTATGGATACGGATGCCATATAACCTCCCAGCCAGATTATATAAGATACATATACCAGAATCTTTACCAAAATTTATATATAACTATACTGGCGGGATGAAGTCTACGACGAAAGCTAAACTATTATCTATGGATGATAGTCGTTGTGTATAAGCCTTGGGTTAAATCTATTACATCTTGTGCCGAGAATATGATATTGATGTCATATAAATCGTTTTTAACCACCCAGCAAATTCGGGTTCTGAAGTTTCGTGAAAAAGGGTTAACTCAAAAAGAAGTTGCCAAACGACTGGGTACCACTCGCGCCAACATAAGCACCATCGAAAAAAGGGCCCATACCAATATCGAACGTGCGAGAGAGACACTTAAAGAATGGGAAGAACTATTGGCACCGGTTCAAATCAACATCCCAGAGGGCACAGATGTATTGGAAATACCAAAAAAGATATTCCATCGAGCGGACGAGGAGGGTATCAAGATACAAGCCAATACGCTTGGGTTAATCGCACAGATAGAAAAACAAAAGAAGGATAAAATAAAGAACAGAATGCTCATCGAGGGTCTTCAGATTTATATCAGCGTGACTGGAGAGATAATACTCGACTGATATATCATCTGGGCCGTCCAAACACATGCACACTCGGCGCCTTAAAAGATAAAAATACTTCTGACCCAATGTCGAGATTCATATCCAAGAACGATTGTCTCGTTATGAATACGACGAACTGCTCTCCCGCATTTACGACCAATCGCATAATTGATCCGCGATTAGATATATCGATTATTCGTCCGGCTAAAACGTTCCTCGCGCTCGACATGATTTTCCTCTTCGATACGATGATGTCCTCTGGTCTGATAATTGCAAAGACCTCGCCAGTTCTCTTTGTACTGGAAATCAACTCGATGTTACCTGTAGATACTTTCGTAACGCCGTTCTTCTCCCTTGCTTTCCCGACGAACAGATTTTCAACGCCAACGAAGTTTGCGACCAACTCGGACTCTGGCTTGCGGAATACCTCTTCCGGCGTACCGACCTGAACGAGTTCACCTTCCATGAGTACGCCCATCCTATCCGCGAGGCGTTGGCCCTGTGACATGTCATGGGTGGCCATAATTATAGCGGTGTCGCGCTCATGTCTGATGCGCGATATCAAATCCTCGATTATGTCTGCGCTTCTCGGGTCGAGATTCGCTGTCGGCTCATCCAGTAGTAATACCTCTGGCTCGATTATCATCGCCCGTGCCAATGCCACCCTTTGCATCTCCCCTCCTGACAGGGTTGGTGCATTTCTATCCTCATAACCAGAAAGGCCCACTATTTTTAGCGCACTGATGACCTTTGCTTCAATCTCATCCCTTCCTCGGACCTTTAGGCCGTAAGCGACGTTATCATAGACGCTAGCGTTAAACGCCACTGGCTTTTGAAACACCATTGCCATTCTTCTGCGAATATTCAGCTTGATTCTCTCGGGCTGTTTTGTCGCGTCCATTCCATCAAAAAACACTTTTCCACTGTCTGGGTTATCAAGTAAATTTAGCAAACGCAAAAGCGTGGTCTTCCCTGAACCCGTCGGACCAATTACCGCGAGGGTCTCACCCTTTTCAATTTTTATATTGATATTCTTTAACACATCTCTCCCATCATATCCCTTATAAAGTCCCCTGACATCCATCAAAGACATTTCTTTACCTCTGCTGTATTCTGTTCAAAAGCAAATTGACCACGAGCGCCAATGATACGAGGATGATGCCGAGCGCTATCGAGACTTCGATCTCTCCCTTTGCCGTTTCAAGGGCGATGGCGGTGGTAAACACCCTTGTAAATCCCCTTATATTTCCGCCGATCATCATGGCAACACCTACTTCCGATATAGCC
>JAJOKI010000049.1 GCA_021129915.1 Methanocellales archaeon
AGTGCTACCGCGCGAGCTTTGCGAGCGGGCGTAGCACACTTTTAATCAACTTTTTAGTAAAAAGTTGTTGTGCAACCCCCGCTTATAGTGCTACCGCGCGAGCTTTGTGATCTGCCCATGCCACTCGCAAGAGATATACGTCAGTATGTCATAAAAGGCTTTAGATAATCGTGGGCAAAATAAATCGAGATAATGTCGTGAATATAGTCGTGCAGCTGCTAAAGCAGGCGGAAACGACACTACCAGGAGATGTGCTTTCTGCGCTAAAATCTGCCAGGAAAAGAGAGAGCAATCCGCTTGCACGCATGCAGCTGGATATGATTCATAAAAACGCTGATTTTGCAAGGGAAAAAGGCATTCCCATGTGCCAGGATACGGGTGTGCCGATATTTTTCATCGAAATAGGGAGAGATGCGAAAATCGATTTTGATCTCGAGGGAGCGATCAGGGATGGTGTAGTCAGAGCCACAGAAGAAATTCCGCTTAGACCGAACGCTGTTCATCCTATTACAAGGCAGAATTCTGGGAATATCGGTCTTGGCCTCCCGGAGGTGAACTATGATTTTGTGGATGGAACAGACATTAATATCGCTGTTGCAGTGAAGGGGGCCGGGTCCGAAAACATGAGTGCGCTCAAGATGTTCTTACCGTCTGAAGTAGATGATGTAAAACGCTTCATCGTAGAAACTGTCAAGAACGCTGGAGGCAAGCCCTGCCCGCCAATCATCGTGGGCGTTGGCATTGGAGGCACGTTCGACAGAGCAGCGAGACTGGCAAAGAAAGCGGCGTTGCGAGGTCTGGATACGGCACCAGATAAATTAGAGCGGGAACTGGTGGATGCCATCAATTCACTTGGCATAGGGCCGATGGGTTTGGGAGGAGATACCACTGCGTTGAAGGTTAACATCGAGTATGCGCATTGTCATGTCGCCTCGCTGCCAGTGGCAGTCAATATTCAGTGCTGGGCTGACAGGCGTGCGTCTGCCGTTCTGGAGGGTTAAAAATGGAGCACAGACTGAGGGCGCCGTTGAGCAAAGAAGACGTGATGAAGTTGCGAGCAGGAGACATCGTATATCTGGATGGCATCATCTTAACACTCAGAGACGGGGCGCACAAGCGATTGTTGTCATTGGATGAGATGAATATGCCATTTGGATTGGACGGTGCGGTCATATTCCACTGCGGGCCGTTGATGAGGAAAGACGTACAGTGGCAACCGATTACGATAGGCCCGACGACCAGCGCCAGAATGACTAAAATGACGCTGGAGCTGCTGAAAAGGTTTAATATTAGGGCGATAATCGGCAAGGGTGGGATGGAAAAGTATGAAAAATGCATTTATTTGGCATTCACCGGCGGATGTGCAGCGATCACCTCTGCACAGGTCAAACGTGTTATCGATGTACATTGGCTCGACCTGGGGATGGCGGAAGCCGTTTGGGTTTTGGATGTCGAGCAGTTCGGACCACTCATAGTGGGAATCGACGCTCATGGAAACGATTTATATGCGGAAATCATGAAAAAAGCAGATGAACAGATAAAAAAGATGTTCCATCTGTGACTTCTCCAGCCAATTCCAGTCTCTGGCCCTTGACTGTCAATTTAGACGACATTTTTGCTATTCCCTTGATGAAGGTGGGGTTTCGATCCAGCGCTTTGCACAAACCAATCATCGAGGCGTTTTCATTTTTTATTTCGTTCTGTATCTTTTCAATTATATCGCAAAATTTTTCTTCATTGGAAAAGGCTATTATGATCAAATCGCTTAAATCATCCAATCCACACTGAAAATTGACTTGCACGCTGGAATATGATGTGTGGAACTCTTTATCGGGAGTCTTTCCCAATTCCGGCATCCTCCATTTACTCTCGATCAGGCCGCCCTTTTGAAGCATCTCCCCCTATCAGTCCCGCAAGTTCCTCTTCGGTTCTCCAGTTGACGGAAAGTTCGTTGAACACTCTTTTGTGGACTTCATTCCCGAAAGCTTGGAAAAATCATCAGCCAGAGTTCATCTTTTCACTTGAACCTGCTCTCTAATCGCTCCAATACTTGAGGGAGTGTCGTGTATTCTAGGTCTTTCTCATCCAGCAGATGAGGCTGGAAGGGTCCATGGCGCCGCATATAATCTGCTATCTCATTTGCTTTTTCTCTCACGTGGTCGAATGATGGGTCTGCGAACATATCGCATGGTTCTTCGAGCATTCCATCGTTCAGTTGAAACCCAAGTGCTGCAACGCGTGGTGGACCGTCGAACCGCGTCGGGTTTGCATCTTTGAGTGACACGGGCATAAGGGGTCCGTTGTGACTGCCCCTCATCCATCCTGCCACTAAGTAAGGGAATGCAAATGCATCAAGCGCCTCTCCTACTGCTGGAAATCCACTCTGACATCTGACTATCGCCACGGGATCGTCCTTGCCAACGTATTTGCCGGCGATCAAATTTAGTTTGCTTGTTGACACCACACCTGCAGGTTCTCCGGATTTCTTGGCAACGGATTCGATACAGAATTTACTTTTGATGCTAATGACCGCGAGCAGGTCATACAGTTCCGCTGGCGCCTTCAGTTCGATCGTCTTACCCGTGTATACGTCCAATACTCTGAACACGAAACCGTCATGCAACTTGGGATCGAGCACCAACCCAGCTGTCCCAAATGGGTCTGCGAACATTTTATAAAATGGAAGATTGAACGAAGCCGGCTCGGTCTTGTCCATCATAAAGATGACGATGGGTTCGCTTTTCCGCTCTTCAATCTCAAATTCGGCACATCCAGGCCCCATTCCTTTGATATTTCCAGAAAATGAATCTGACAGTAAATCCTGACCTGCGCCGTAATATCCCTTCTTTTCAGCAGTGGCTGCCGCTTCTTCAAATGTATGCCAGGCGAGGGCATGTATTGGCTCCGCATTCACGCCCTTGTCATGTGTCATGATCAATTCGATGTCATCTCCGCACCGCGTGACGTAAAAATCTATCAGCAGTCCACTTTTCTCACTCTCATTCAGAATATTACTGCATATGTCTAACAATTCAGGAGGCGCCTTCGTATGTCCAGGCGCACTGCCGACATCTGCCTTGATTACGCTTATGGTTGTTTTTGCACCCATTTTCAATCTCCTCCTTCACCACCCTATACTTAGTCGTTCTACCATATAATGGATTCGTAATTATGTTATTTGACTAACATAGCCCCGACGATGAACGCAAATAGCGCCACCGCCATTGCGCTCTTGATGAGCAACGATGCCATAGATGGAGATTTTCTGATCATTGCGCCGCCCACTAACAAGATGATGCATGCCAGAGCCACCACTAAAAGATATGGGGTGCCGAAGATTCCGAATACCACTGGGATGGGACTCAACAGGATGGCCATTATGATGAACATTAACGCCACCATTGTAGATTTACGTTCTCCTATGCGAATCGGCAATGTGACTGCGCCCTCTTTTTTATCGCCCTCTAAATCTTCCATATCCTTTACTATTTCCCTGCCGATCGTAGCTAGCATCGCGAGCATGAAGAGCGTTGATGTGACTGCAATACCGTTTACAGCCGCTCCGCCGAACAAGAACGCCGAACCAGTGAGATAGCCGATGCAAATGTTGCCCCACAACACCGTCCTCTTGAGTCGGTAGGCATAATAAATTAAAATCAGCGAATTCGCCACTGCTATCAAAAAGCATATGAAATTTATGAAGTAGGACAGGGCAACGCCGACTGTTAACAGTCCGATAGAAAAACAGAGGGCAGCCCTTGCGCTGACACGACCGCTCGGTATTGGTCTAGAAGGCTTGTTGATAGCGTCAATTTTCGCATCATAAAAATCATTGATGGCGTTGCCGCCTGCCGTGATAGCACATCCCGCGATGAATGCAAGCGCCATCTGGGGCAAGTATAAAGACGCCTCACCACCTGCTCCGACGATGCCGCCTATCAAGACTGCCAGTCCAGCCATCACACAATTCAACGGTCTGGCCAACTCGAGATATTTAATCATCCCTCCCAACCTCTAACATTTTGTCCAGTGCTTGCTTTGCTTTAATGCGTATATCTTCCGGCACGGTGATCTGATGCTCCATATTTTCCAGTGCCTTTGCCACGTTATCCAGTGTGTTCTTCTTCATATTTGGACAGACTGCATGGTTAGATAAAGGGTAGAATGCTTTGTCTGGATTCTCCTTGCGCAAGCGATATAGTATTCCTGTTTCGGTGCCGATGATGAATTCCATCGCCGGTGACTCTTTAGCATATCGAATCATCCCGCCCGTGCTTAAAATCTCATCTGCCAATTCTAACACCTCTGGACGGCATTCTGGGTGCACGAGTATTTTTCCTGCGGGATGTTTCGCCTTTGCCAACAGCACATCTCCTTTTAAGATAATATGATGGGACGGGCAGTACCCATCCCAGTGAATTATTTTTTTGTCCGTATTTGCTGCCACGTGTAATGATAGGTTTTTGTCAGGAATGAAGATGATTTCCTTTTCGTCCATCGAATTTACGATTTTGACCGCGTTTGAGGACGTGCAACATATATCGCTCTCGGCTTTGACCGCGGCGCTCGTATTCACATAACATACCACTGCTGCATCGGGATGTTTTTCCTTCTCGGCGCGCAAAGCTTCGGGAGTTATCATCATAGCCATCGGGCACGTTGCCCCGACGTCCGGCATCAAGACGGTCTTATCCGTATTTAGTATGGCGGCACTTTCTGCCATGAAATCTACACCGCAGAACACTATGACGTCCGCATCGCTCTCCGCCGCCTTCTGGCTCAGTCCCAGTGAATCTCCGACATAATCCGCGATATCTTGTATCCTGCCTATCTGGTAGTTGTGAGCGAGTATGATTGCATTTCTTTCCTTCTTCAACTGGCGTATTTTATCTTGTAGCATATACTACCACATGAGAAGAGCTATGTCCCAATCTGAATCTCATCGACGATCTTTTTCAGGGTGGCGATTGTGGACAGTGCTGCCAGATAACTCGTCCTTGGGTTGTCCAGAGACGGTACATTTTCAACTCGCGTCTCAAATTTGCCGAACTCTCCTTCCACACAAATCTCATGGACGTTTCTGCTCAGGGTCGGATCTGCGATAATCCTGACTCTGGTATTTTTAGCCCCAATACCTGCCAAGCTCAACGTAGCGGCTACGTTCACGTTGGCAGGAAAAACACTGACTGCATCTTCAGCGCATCCCTCGAATATGACGGTTGCCTTTTTCAGCGCATTCAAATCTATCTTGTGTTGCTCGATATATGGCGCTCCTTGAAGGCCGGATGGATGCTTCATGGTGGTGAGCACGACTGATGACATTTTTGCCATCGAGGCGGATTTCAGCCCGTCCAAGCCAACGACCGCGCCAGAGGGTAAGTACACCCTGCAGTTATGCTCGCGGGCAAGGCTCTTGATTCGCCCCCATAGTTTTTCATTTATAAGCGCTCCGATGCTCAGTATCATCACATCCCTGCCTTTTTCCAGGGCAGGTATCGCTATATCGGGAACTGCGGACTGGGCGGCACATTCCACGACCAAATCAACCGCATCTATTAACGCAGATGTGTCCATGACCTTTGGCCGCATATTTACAAGAGAATCGGCAAGTTCTTGTGCTGATGCAGGGTCTCTGTCCGATAACGCCGTGAGATTGGCATTGATAGCGCCCTGGTCGAATGCCCTGCAGATTGTCTCGCCTATTGCGCCGCAACCAACTATCCCTATCTTCATCGAAGAAACTAATATGCCACAAGCATAAAAGGATTTATGGTGGTAACGAAAAATATCACAATACAGTCATGAGAAAAGTCGAACTCAAGCGCTTCCTCGAAGAGGATATTGGTTCAGGGGACATTACTGGAGCGGCGGTTCCGGACGTTCATGTTAAAGCACACATCAAGGCAGGCGAAGACGGTATTTTAGCCGGTCTCGAGGAGGCAGAGCAGATATTCGAGCATTTCGGACTTGATGTTCAATCTAAATTCAGAGATGGTGCTGAGTTCAAGAAGGGGGATGTGATTCTAAAAGTAAGTGGAAGTGCCAGATCAATTCTCGTCGGGGAGCGATTGGCGCTTAACTTTTTGGGACGAATGAGCGGCATCGCCACGCTCACCCGGTCATGTGTGAAGCGCAGTAAGGATGTGACAGTTGCCGGCACCAGAAAAACCACTCCAGGATTCAGGAAATTTGAGAAAAAGGCCATCAAAATAGGGGGAGGACATCCGCATCGGTTCAATCTGGGTGAAGCCGTCCTGATCAAGGACAATCATATCAAGATAGTGGGTTTAGAGGCAGTTATCGATAAGGCACGAGAACTGTATCCTGAAAAGGAGATAGAGGTCGAAGTGGAGAATATAAACGATGCCATCAAGGCGGCACAGCTTGGCGCCGATACCATAATGTTCGACAATATGGCTCCAGAGGATATCATGGACGCGGTGAAAAAAATAAAGGAAGCGGGCCTGCGAACTCGAGTGAAGCTTGAGGCATCTGGTGGCATCAATACGGAAAACATCAGCGAATTCGCAAGAACTGGCGTCGATATTATATCACTTGGAGCACTCACACATTCTGCCCCATGGGTGAGCTTCAGTTTAGATGTTCGTTAAGAAAGAATGTCCTCCATCAAGTCGCTCTCGAGCTTGTCAAGCATTGGGATGCCTGTGACTTTTTCTGCAGTCTCTGATATAGATGCAATATCATTTCTGCTTATCAGATTCAGCTTGAACTTTCTTGAGCCGGCCATCAATTGCTTCAGACCCGTTCCAAGTCGGTCAACATAGTATGTATACAATCCAACCGCACCAGCTGGGATATCACTGGCGCGTGCGCCATACTCATCCACCAGGTCGGACATTGTAATAAAGAACTGCTCTGGATTTGCACCATAATTTTGTTCAAATAACCTTGGCAATTTGCCCTTGTTCGCCAGCTCAACAAAGTGTTCCGCCTTCATCACTGCGGTTATCGGTGCCCTTGCCATCGCAATGGCTTTCACATGCGGACCGCTGCCCAGGTCACTCATTGCCATCGACTTGAACATCTGCGTTTCGTTGACGAACCCGCCCGCGAATGCGATATCTGGCACATATCTGCCCTTCTTCTTCAGCAATTCTATACATTTCATGACCTGCGCCTGTAGATACACAGTTGGGGTGGCGCACTCGTTCATCATCGGTACAGGACTCATGCCAGTCCCTCCGCCTGCGCCATCAAATGTAAGCAGGTCGATCTTTGCCTCCGAAGCCGCTTTGAGCGTGAATGCAGTTATTATGGGCCTGTATGCCCCAGTCTTGAGGAATACGCGCTTAGCTCCTTGAGCTCTTAGATTCTCTATGTCCTCTACAAAACTCTCATGCGTCGGAAATCCGACTCTGCTGTGCCTCTCAAATGTCTTGAACGCGCCATCTTTAAAAGCTCTCTGCACGCTTGGGTCCTCCGGATCCGGGAGTACAACATAGCCCCTTCTTTTTAGTTCTATCGCCTTGGTGAGGTCATCGATTCTTACCTCGCCGCCGATAGCTTTGGCGCCCTGTCCCCACTTCCTTTCGATGATGTTGACCTCTAATTTAGAGAGTGCGTC
>JAJOKI010000029.1 GCA_021129915.1 Methanocellales archaeon
ACGGCCACTCCAATCGCTATCTCGATTAATATGATCATCAACTCACTGACGTCAGCAGGATGCATTGGCAGTGGTATCACCATAAACTCTAAAAAAGTTCCCCCGGCCAAAATACCCAGCAACCCAATTGCGGTAAATAATAACGCGCCAGAAACTGCCATCAAGTCCCTTATCTTAGATGCTGCCCTTTTCTCTGCCTCAGATAAACCAAATGAGATTGCCAGCAATATCATGCTCGCGCCAACGATCACACCGCCCTGGAAGCCGCCGCCCGGACTGATATGACCATGCATGATGATGTAGAGCCCAAATAGTTGTATAAACGGTATCATCAACCTCGAGATCGTTTGGACTATTATGGTGGTCATTCATCTCGCCTCCCAAGGAGGGATATGACCGCTGCCCCTGCGGTGAATATCACCGTGAGCTCGCCAAGCGTATCATATCCCCTGTAGCTTATGAGAACCGCCGCCACTATGTTCTTCACACCAGTTTCCTCATACCCCCTCTCAATGTACCTGGGGACGACGTGAAGATGTGCTGGACTCTCAGGATCGCCAAACGCTGGCATGTCGATCACAGCCATGACGAGCACGGACCCGATCATCATCAAGACGATAAGCGGTGCAATTCTAATCTTCCTCCCTCCTCGTCGTTTTAGCTATAGTCACAATAAACAAGAGTGTTGTGATTCCTGCACCAACCGCCGCCTCGGTCAAAGCAACATCGGGTGCATTCAGTTGCGCGAACACTATCGCCATGACCAAGCCATAAATAGAGAAAACGACTGTTGCCGCCAATAAATCCTTGGTGAAGACCACGATGATGGAAAGTATCACTAAAAAATACAGGAGTATGATGTCAAGCGCCCATATCATCTTGGCACCTCCTTATACATGTCGACGACGCTCTTCTCCCATAACCCTATGCCATGCTTGTATGCAGCTCTCGCTATCGCATGGGCAGCGGTTGGATTTGTCAGAAAGACGAAGCCTATGATGAAAACCATTTTAACGCTTGTAAGTGTTGCCCCCTCATACAATATTATTCCCATCAATATCATACCAAGCCCTAGTGTATCGCATTTAGTCGCCGCGTGCAGCCTCGTATAGACGTCAGGGAGTCGCAATAATCCAATGGTGCCTACGAAGAAAAAGAAGGTGCCGATGGACAGGAAGAGTATCTGCAACGCCTCGATTATCATTCGACCACTCTCCCTGTCTCTAAATATCTTGCGGTAGCAAGTACCATCAAGAACAACAACACAGCATATGTCAGAGCGATGTCGATGAACATCATCTGACCATATATGACCGCGATTAAAACCAGGATTGTCAGCGTCTTGGTGCCTATTACCTGTACGGCAGCTATCTTGTCTGGCAGGGTTGGCCCAACTATAAGCCTGTAGAAACACATCAGGGCTGCAAAAGATAGTGCAAGAGCGGTAAAAAAGAAGGTACTCATCGTTCTCCCTCCCCAAACACGTGCTCCATATGCTTCTCAAAATCCCCCTTCAAAAGGTTTTCTCCATGCTCGGTTGCCAGACAGTGAACATAGTAATCTCCATCGATTATGTCCATGGTCATTGTGCCCGGCGTCAGCGTTATCGAGTTCGCCAGCGTGGTGAGTGCGACATCACTTTTCAGCCTGGAACTGAACTTTATGATTCCTGGGGATATTGGCATCTTTGGGTCGAGAACCCTGCGTGCAACATCGATGTTAGCTATGAAAATTTGAAATAGTAACCAAAAACCATATTTTATAAACCTGGTAAGGATGCCCGCACGACCAATGATGCTGTCGCTACCCCTTATGAGCAAATCATGTGAATAAAGTGCGACGAGGATAGAACAGATTATACCCATTGAGAGGTGCATCGCATCCAAAAGGCCAGATAAAAATATCCAAAAACTAAATAAGACGATGAATGTCAGAAAGATGCCGACAATATTTTTAGAGTTCATCTTATCCACTCGCTAGCATATCATCACGAAATTTGATGATAATTTAATAATCTAACGATATAGATGCATAAAAAGATTTTGAATTGATTGGCAATCTATTGAAGAAGGAGACAGACATATATGAGTTAACGTATTCAGCGAAGAGAAACATTTTAATAATTTATGGTTAGAATTATATTATAATGTGGTATATTGACGTGATAGTAGGATTTATATCATTTTTAGTGGCATTCGTTGGGCTTGTCCTCTTCATCCTCCTGTTTCTAACGTTAGGAAGAGTTGACTGGAATTTATTGAAAGAGAACACTTTCCGAGACATGCACTTTTTAACTAAAAATTGGACACTTCTTTGTGTATCGGGCGCGTATTTCGCAGCTTACGAATTGATTTATACCTTCAAGCTGTGGGAGCCGATAGGGATACAAGTGTTTGCAGCACCCCTAAGACTGGTCTCCATAAGTTGTCTTGCAGTCCTGGTGTTTAGATGGTATCAAATGGTAAAAAAGAGTGTCGTTGATGCTGAAAAGGTATGAAAATATTCATTTGTTCAACATATTAAGTTCAGCGAATTTTAATGACTTCTCAATATGGATATTGACATTTTTGTATACTGCCTCGCCATGCCCTGGATAAATGGCATCGATGTCCAGCGTTGTCAATAGTTTTATCGAATTCATCAGTGCAGTGGGGTCGCCGCCAGGCAGATCAGTCCGACCAATGCCGCCATTCGAGAAAATCGTATCACCAGAGAACAAAAGTCTTAAAGAAGATGTCCTTTGGATATCTTCGCCATGAAGACAGATGCCTCCCAGCGTGTGCCCTGGCGTATGAATTACTTTAAGGGTCAGGTCTCCAAGGTCCAGAATCTCCTCCCCCTGAAGCAGCATATCAGGTTTAATGCTGGGGGGACATGCTCCAAATAGCGAGGATGCCGTTGCATGGATATCGTCCAATAAATCCGCATCGCACTGGTGAATCGCAACGCTGGCATTTGTTTGTTCGGCCAGTTGAGCGGTGCCAGCAGTATGGTCATAGTGGCAGTGTGTCAGAATGATATACTCAAGAGAGTTAGGATCGATTACCCTCTTTATTGCATTAAGGGCAAAATCAGGATCGATGCCGACGTCCACCAACACCGGCCGTTCTGCTTCGACCAGATACGCATTCGCGGCGTATGGCGAAGCAGTAATTTTATGCACCTTGACCATTAAAGACAACCTTTGGAATTTTGACTGAAAAAACAGTCAACCTGAAACGTAGTTACAGGTATAACATTTATTAAACTTAAGAGTTACCATGAGCATAATAGAAGATGCGCAAAAGGGACATATCACGCCAGAGATGGAGTTTGTGGCTCGGTCCGAGAACGTGGATTCCCAAAAGATAAGGAAGCTGATTGCAGCAGGACGATTAGTCATCTTAAAAAATGCCAATAGAGATACCACGCATCCCTCGGCACCAAAATCAATGACTGCAGTGAAATATGGCGCCGACCTCGACGCCATTCGAAAGGATATTCTCAATGCAGTAAGGGCTCTGTTCCAATCTATCAATGTTGCACAACCGATTTGTGACAGTTCATGCCGGCGTCACCATAAACGCGGTTGAACACCTGAAGGGAGGCGGCCGAATTATGAGCGTCGTATCTCGCGGAGGTGCGTTCATGATTGCCTATATGACTCACAACGATTGCGAGAATCCGTTCTACGCCGAATATGATTATCTGCTGGAGATCGCGCGCGAACATGATGTCACGCTCAGCCTGGGGGACGGTATGCGACCGGGTTGCATCTCGGATGCTGGTGACGGGGCAATGTTTACAGAGTGCATCACGCTTGGAAAATTGGTAATGAAGCATCTGACTGTACTTGCTCGGCCCTCTGGTCACGGATATAGCGCCCGGCTACGACCATATAACTGCTGCTATAGGGGGGTCGGTCGCTGGCATGTACGGTGCGGACTTCCTGTGCATGGTCACACCATCTGAGCACATAATTTTAAAAATTATATACAAAGACAAAAACTTAAATTACATCAAGGGCATTAACTTTCACCGACATGAAGAGGTGCCCATATTATGGATTTGAATAAACCATTGCTGATGATACCAGGACCTGTGCCCTTACATCCAAGGGTATTGAAGGCGATGTCCAGACCAATGATCAATCACAGAGGTCCCGAATTTGCCAGAATCTTTGATGAGTGCGTTTCCATTTTGAAGAATGTTTTTCAGACCAATAATGATGTGCTCGTGCTCAGTGGTTCCGGAACGGCTGGAATGGAAGCGTCCGTCAGTAACGTGACAAGGGGCGACAATGTCGTCACCATCGTGAACGGCAAATTCGGCGAGCGATTCAAGGAAATTGTTGCACTGTACGGCAATCCGATACCCGTGGAGTATGAGTGGGGAAGTCACATAGAATTGGATGATGTGGAGGATGCATTAGAAAAAGGCGCATCGGCCGTAACCATGGTCCACAACGAGACCTCTGTGGGCATCGTGAACCCGGCTGAAGAAGTCGGAGAACTAGCCAGAAAGTACGATGCGCTGTTTATAATGGACGGAATATCTTCCATAGGTGGCAACGAAGTGCCAGTAGATAAGTGGGGCGTGGACCTCGCTATCCTTGGTTCTCAGAAGTGCCTTGCAGTACCGCCTGGGTTAGCTGCCATCTCCGTCAGCGAGAGGGCATGGGAACGCATGGAGAACGTTAAACCCCCATATTACTTTGACCTGAAGGTGCATCAGAAATCTGCAAGCAAGGGACAGACGCCGTACACTCCTGCCATTCCATTGTTTTTTGCGTTGCATGAGGCGTTGCGCCTTGTGTGCGAGGAGGGGCTGTCCACCAGGGTCAAGCGACATGAACGATGTGCAGATGCTGTTCGAATGGCTATGAATGCAATGGGGCTCGAACTGTTTCCGCGTTTGAATAAACTCAGCAGATACTCGAACACAGTCACGGCAGTTAAGATGCCCGAGGGCATCGCCTATAAGCAACTGCGCGATGGAATAAATAACAGGGGTGTGCTCATAGCTGGCGGGCAGGCACATCTCAAGGGTAAGATATTCAGGATAGGGCACATGGGCAATGTATCCGCAAAGGAGATTTTGACCACCATAGAAGCATTAGGGTCCACGCTGGTTGAACATGGAGTCAAAGCAGAAGGCGGCGTAGCTGCTGCAGAGCAAGTGCTAAAAACGAAAGGTATATAATACAAAGACCACCTAAAGATAAATACGTTGTATAACAGCTTTTGTCTAATTTGATATAAAAGGAGAAAAGGTGAAAACAATATGACAGAACTTCCACTTGCACCAGTAGGTCGAATTGTAAGAAAAGCAGGCGCTGAGAGGGTCAGCGAAGATGCCAGAGTAATGCTGGCAAATATATTGGAGGATTATGGACTCAAGGTATCTGCAGAGGCGCTCAAGTTAGCAGGACACGCTGGCAGACGGACCATAAAAGCAGATGATATTAAATTGGCGAGTCAGAGATTATAAGTCAAATGACTACCAAATTCTCTGATGACTTGAAAGAGCTATCCAAAAGGATGGACGAGAATTCGACAATTGAATCTCTTCTAAGGGAATATTCAGAGAAAGAGACCATATCCACTTTTGGTTTTTTGATAGCTCTTTTGGCTTTGCCGGTCGCTTTGCCAACTCCAGCAGCTGGTTTTGCCACCCCGTTCGGCATTTGCATCATCTTTATATCCATTGCCCTGCTGGCCAATGTGCCCTTAGACTGCATTATTTCCAGAATGCCAAAAAAGATGAGAGAGAAGGAAGTCGGCAGAAAACTCGTAGAATTCACCGACCTTTCCTCAAATATCGTGGAGAAAATAGAAACATTTACCAAACCCCGCTTTACCAGAGTCTATCAAACCCTCGTCTTTGGCCGTGCCAGATATTTTCTATACTTTTTGCTTATCTTGGTGGGAATCGCCATGATTCTGCCCATCCCGTTAACAAACACAGCCCCAGCAGCTGTAGCCTTCATCATCGGCATTGGCATGATGAATAGAGACGGTTTTCTCGTCTTAGCAGGAGTTATTTTAGGTCCAGTCGGCCTGATGATATATTATCTTTTAGTCGGTGGCGTTATAGGGTTGGTGTTTTAGGGTTGGTGTTGATTTTCATTGCAAGGGCTGTAATCTCCGATTTGTTCATGCCGATTAATGGGTGGTAAATCGGAAAATCGACTGCAAGCACATCCGCTGATATCTGGGCGTCAGCCTGCTCCAATGATGAACCCGTGACTATTCCCTGCGCCCGCTCTTTTTTTGCTATCTCCGCAGCAATTCGATAAATATTCTCTACACCCTCGCCACGCGGCACTTCGTGGATTTTCATTGGGTAATTCGGCGCCCATCTCTGCAAAATTTTGATAAACTCCACCGCCTTGCCTCTCTCTGCCGCGCCCGGAAAAGGAGCGTTATCGAAATATACTGGGATTATCTCGCAGCCACGCCTCATCATAAGCCACGCTGCAACATGTGAATTAATGTCGTCAGATATCAACGCCACCACCCTGCCCTGCGTGCCAAGTGGCAGACCGCCAACGCCTTTGATGATCTTCGTATAAACATAGGCTTTGTCGGGCCTCACCTCGACGAATATCTCTTTGTCGGGAGATGTCAGGTCAACGGATGGATTTCGTCCCTTGAGGCGCTCGTATACAGCGTCACCGCACGATACTCCGATGTCCCTGCTGGAAATCGCCTGGACTCCTGCTTTGCGCGCCCGTATGGCAAATGATTCATCCTTGCCAATAATTGCCTCGCCAACATCTGCCGCGAGTTGTGCTATCGCACTAAGTCCCGGCTCCGTAGAGATCACAGGACTCGTCGACACCACGCCAAAAACGTTCGCCACCACATCTGCGATGCCTGGGTCGTTGGAGTGGATGAATATTCTGCCTCGGTCCTGTCTGATGCCTGAATACCCCTTCTTGTGTAAGTGCAGTACAGCCTTGATGTTTTTCACGAGGATGCGCTCATATCGGCTTCGCACCCTCTCACTTTTTAATCCGATCTCGCCGTGGCGAATCAAAATCGCATCGTAATTGAGCATCTATATCTCATTGTCCTATGAATAGTTTAATCTTTGTCGAACTGCAAATATCTTTAGCATGTCCACCAAAACAGGAGTCGTATATCACGAGGATTATCTGAAACATAATACGAACACTCATCCGGAGTGCAAGGAGCGTTTGACCGTTACGATGGAACTGCTCAAGAAGAGCGGAGCATTTGGGAATTTGGTCGACATCACTCCAAAAAAAGCAACTCCTGAACAGATCGAGCGGGTGCACAGCCCTTCTTACGTTGAGGATGTGCGAATGCGTTGCCGGAGCGGAGGAGGAATGTTAGATGCCGATACCGTGCTATCGGCAAATTCATACGATGTCTCACTGCTCGCTGCAGGGGGCGTCATGAGCGCAGTGGATGCGGTTATGGGATATCTAGACAACGCTTTTGCGCTGATCAGACCACCGGGTCATCACGCATTTTCAGATCATGGGGGCGGTTTCTGTATCTTCAATAGCATTGCGATGGGGGCACGATGCGCCCAGAGCAGGCACGATATAGAGAGAG
>JAJOKI010000032.1 GCA_021129915.1 Methanocellales archaeon
TCAAGATCTTGCCAAACTCAGAATAAAGACGACCGAGTTAAAGTCGATTGTTTAGCATGGGCCAATTTATCATAATATCGGCAGATACTTCTCTATCTCATAAGGGTGGACGCATACTTTGTAGTTATCCCACTCCATCTTTTTATTCTCTATAAAGTTGTTGAAGGTATGATCGCCCAGAGTTTTTCGTACCAGTTCACTTTTCTCGGTCAATTTGATGGCGTCAATCAGGCTGCTTGGAAGCGACTCTATTCCATCCTCCTCTCTTTCCCGCTCGCTCATATGATAGACATCTTTCTCAGCGGGTTCTGGCAACTCATATTTGTTTTTAATACCTTCCATACCTGCCGCCAGCATTACCGAGAAAGCCAAATACGGATTGCATACAGGGTCTGGACTGCGGTACTCGATTCTCGTTGCCTTTTCCTTCCCTGGTTTATACATGGGCACCCTGACCAATGTAGACCTGTTTCTTCGAGCCCATGATATATACACAGGCGCCTCATAGCCTGGAACCAGGCGTTTATATGAATTGACATATTGGTTGGTGATGGACGTAATCTCTGGCGCATGCCTTAACAATCCAGCGATATATCCTTTAGCAACGTCAGATAGATGATATTCGTCACCCGAATCGAAGAATGTGTTTTTATCTCCCTTGAACAAAGATTGGTGCGTATGCATGCCGCTCCCATTTACCCCCTGTATGGGCTTCGGCATAAATGTGGCATATACGCCGTAGTGTCGCGCTACCTCTTTAACCACCATTCTATAAGTCATTACATTATCTGCCATGGTGAGTGCATCGCTGTAGCACAAATCTATTTCGTGTTGGGATGGACCCACCTCGTGATGGCTATATTCCACCTTTATTCCCATGGACTCCAGGGCAAATATCGTGTCGCGTCGTAGATCACTTGCCGCGTCCAGGGTGGTGAGATCGAAATACCCGCCTATATCCAAGATTTTTGGCTGTGTCTCATCCTCAAAATAGAAATATTCCAGCTCTGGGCCCACGTAAAAAGTATAGTTCATCTTTTCTAACTGTGCCAGATTTCTCTTCAATATATATCGAGGGTCGCCTTCGTAAGGAGTGCCGTCTGGCTGGAGGATATCACAAAACATACTCGCTACCGCCTTTTCCTTTGGCCTCCACGGAAGGATTTGAAAAGTGCTTGGGTCAGGTTTTGCGAGCATGTCACTTTCATCGATTCTGGCAAATCCCTTTATCGACGAGCCGTCAAAGCCCATGCCTTCTGAAAACGCCTCTTCCATCATATCGCTTGGAATAGCGAAACTCTTCAGTTGTCCCAGGATATCTGTGAACCAGAGTCTGATGAATCTTATGTCCTGTTTTTCTATTACCTCGAGTACGTGCTCCCCATCTTTCGACCTCATCTCTAATCACCTTCAAATTGATTGACGTCCAACCTGTTTTATAAGAAATAAATATTTCTATAAATATCTTTCGGTTTATACGGGATTTGTATAGATTTTTACATATTTTTTGTGACTTCTTTATTTAAATAGTTAATTTTTTAAAGGTTGAGAGATACAATCAATAACATGGACAAAGTCGACGAACTCGACCTTAAAATAATTCGTGAGTTGCAAAAGGATGCACGTCAGAGTTATAGGGATATTGCCAGCAAGGTCAAAGTCGCCGAGGGGACGGTTTACAATCGAGTAAACAAGCTTAGGGACATCGGAGTGATCAAAGGGTTTATCCTGAATATAGACTACTCAAAACTGGGCTACGACTTAACTGCATTGATAGGTATCGTGGTTGAAGGCGGGCATTTGCCGGAGATAGAAGAGACTATCTCCAGAGAGCCGAACGTTTCAGCAGTATATGATGTCACAGGTGAATATGATGCCATCGTAGTAGCTAAGTTCAAAAGCCGTTCAGATTTAAATGATTTCATAAAGAACCTTCTGGCTATGGATAACGTGAGGAGAACCTATACTATGATAGTTCTAAATATCTTGAAAGAGGAACACGGAGTGATAATCTAATTACAATTTTGCCCTCACAACTCCATTAGAATCCTGATATTTTCCTTTATATATACTGTTCGGCGATCTCGCCGTTTCTTTATCGCCCATATTGCTCAGGCAAAGCGTCAGGTTGCCCCTGAAAGACGAGTCCTTTTCGCGCCTTTAGGATAACGCCACGTCCAATGGCATTTCCACGCGCTCAAGCGACCCAACCAGTGCAAACGTCTTTGGTTGGATGGCAGCAGCTTCCCCTGCGATAAGCTATAATAGAATGGCATAATATTAGAGTGGTGGGTCTGTGGGGTAGTGGACATCCTTTCGGGCTTCGGACCCGACGACCTGGGTTCAAATCCCAGCAGATCCGTATATTGGGGAATGCTATGGACGGCGAATTAGTTGATGATAAGGTCATATTGGGAGATGCCGCTATCACCGAGTTATACAGCACCAGCTATTATGGGCGCCCCAGAAACGGCAAACTAGAATTAACCCTGATCGAGGCGGCATATCTACTTGGGCGAGAGAGAATCTCGATTTCCAGAGGTAAAAAACCCCTAAATTTTAAAGAATTTGTCAAGACAGCTTCCAACCTGATGGAAAAATTTGAACTGAAATACATCGTCTACAAAGATTTGCGGGAGAGGGGATATTATATACAACCCAGTGTAACCGATTTCAGGCTGTATCCCAGGGGGGGACATCCTGGCAAAACGCCGGCAGAGTATTTCGTGCGCGTTGTATCCGAGAGAGAACCACTTTCCCTGGCGGATATAATGCGGCATCTGGAGACGGCGAAAAACGTGCGAAAACAAATCATACTCGCCATCGTGGACGAGGAGGGAGATATAACATTCTATGATGCTAAAAAGACAGATATGGAAGGGAAGATGAAGGAGGTTGTTGAGACGAATAGCATTAAAGAAGAGGCGACGCTGCTGGGGGACAGGGTGGTAATCTGGGATCCGGAGCTGGCACATACGCTCCATCATGGTAGCTTTTTCGGGACACCGTTGCATGAAAAAATGCTGCAATTGTCGCTCGTGGAGTCTGCATATCTGCTAAAAAAGAAGGTCATAAAAATCGTCGATGGAAAATCAGGCAAAGTCCTAAGTTTCAATAAGTTTGCTGAAAAAGCAACGAATATCGAGCCGATATTTGACAGAAAATACAGGGCATATGAAGGGCTGCGGGATAAAGGACAGGTGGTCAAAACGGGTTTCAAGTTCGGCAGCCACTTTCGTACCTATGAGCAGATTGATTCCATTGAAAAATTGACACATTCTAAATATCTCGTACACGCGATTCCAGACGACCATATATTTTCATTGCAGGAGTTGTCACGTGCCATCAGGCTCGCCCAGAGCGTTAGAAAGCGAATGATATTTGCATATACAACCGATAAAAAAGTACAGTATGTCGATATTGGAAGAACTAAATTGTGATAAGGAGGCCGAGAAGATATGAAGCTCGACCCATGGGGCGCAGTGGATATCACGGATTATTCAAAATTGTTCGACGAATTTGGGATAGCTCCTTTTGAGACCATTATCTCGGAGATATCGAACCCACATTTATACATGCGAAGACAGATTATTTTTGGCCATCGTGGCTATCAAACGATTCTGGAGGCGATGAGGAACAAGACTCCGTTTGCGGTCATGAGTGGGTTCATGCCGTCCGGACGCATCCACCTCGGGCACAAGATGGTGATGGATGAGATGATATGGCATCAGCAGATGGGGGCGCATGCATTTTTCGCCGTGGCTGATATGGAGGCGTATTCTGTCCGGAACATCTCATGGAAGAAATGTGTTGAAATCGGCATCAATGAATATGTGCTCAGTTTAATCGCACTCGGTTTTGAGTCCAACGGCCGCATTTACTTCCAGTCCAAAAATCCGCTGGTAAAAGACCTTGCGTTTGAGCTCGGGATGAAGACGAATCTGTCCGAGATGGGTGCCATCTATGGTTTTCCTGGCGAAACTCACGTTTCGCACATGCTCAGCACGCTCATTCAAAGTGCGGACATCCTTCAGCCGCAGTTAGCCGAATATAGCGGGCCAAAACCCGTGGTGATACCGGTTGGTGCGGATCAGGACCCGCATATAAGGCTCACGAGGGATATCGCGAGCCGGATGAGGATGTTCAAAGTAGAGCCTCGTGAGTGTTATATCAGCGTGAGGGCGAGAGCTGCAAATAAGGCAGCTATGCGTGCCATTGCGGACCGCATGGAGGGAAAAACAAGGCTTTACGCAGAGCACCTGGACATCTACGATAATGATGACATGACGGTGATAGAATCCATCGTGCGCGAAGTGGAGATCGAACACGGAGGATGCGGATTCTACCAGCCAGCATCGACCTATCATCGGTTTATGAGCGGATTGACCGGCGGAAAGATGTCGAGCAGTAATCCGAACAGCATCATCGCGCTCACCGAATCTCCCGATGTTGCAGCTGCAAAAATCAAAAAGGCAAAAACAGGAGGGCGCATCACTCTTGCAGAGCAGCGCCGGTTCGGTGGCGAACCTCAGAAATGCACCGTTTACGAACTTTTGATGTTCCACCTGCTCGAAGATGACGAGCAACTCGCCGAGATATTCGAAAAATGCCGAGATGGCGGGCGCACCTGCGGCAAATGCAAGGCGCTTGCAGTGGAGCTGATGTCCAGTTTTCTGAAGGAGCATCAAGAGAAGCGCGAGCTCGCAAAAGAGCGATTGGATGAGTTCGGCTTAAAAATCTGATTGGACCAGCAAACGTTGATATAAGGTAACCAGTGGGATTCAACAAACTTTTGGGTTTCGTATCGCCAAACCAATTTCCGCCTAAATAATCATCGTTCTCGGTAGGGGGTGACTTGTATAATTCAAAATGCAACATACTCGGATTTCCGTCTTTCCCTATTTTTTGGATATATGGTGGAGAGTCCTTGGTGATTTTATCCACATTTAAAACCAAGCCAACATGGCCGATTAATTGGCCTGCTTTTACAGACTCACCGACACATACCGTCACATCACCAAGTTCGGCATATTTACATACAAAACCCGTTTTATTCTTTACCAAAACGTAATTGGTGGTATTCCAGTAAGACACCTTATCTGGCGATGTGGATATTCCAACATCGATAACTTCGCCATCTTCAATTGAAAGCACACCGCTGCCTTCAGGTGCATATATATCTACACCACAGTGATGTCTATCCGCTCTATTTTCCCAAAAAGACCCTGGAGAACCAGCGGCTGGAATAATTTTAGAATAACTATTTGGAACAGGCCAGTGTTTCATAACTTCTCAATTGAATTAGATACCTTAAACATTTGCGGTGGCTGAGCAGATTTAGTCTAATGTCCTAAGGGGCAAGGACACGAAGTGTCTGCAGAGTTGCCCGCATTTTATAGCTGTGTGCCCTTTTTCTTCATGTGATATGTCTCCTAGCTATTTAAAATCGTTCAGATGCTCTTTAAACGTGTTAATGTTGAATATCTTTTCAAAATATTGAAGTAATTTTAAATAGCGGGTTCTACCTTGGGTTGTCAACCAGTAATTTCCATCAGCAATCCAATAAAATTCTAAATCACTAAAGTTTTTCCGAATATAGTTATTCAAGTCAATGTATTCGCCTTGGTTTATACCAATCTTAGTCCCTGCTGTTGAATAGAAATTCATTTCGAACAGGTATTTAGGTTTATAATCACTAAATATTATCAGGTCAAACTTTTTTGGCTTTTTATCTTTCGTTTTAATGATTCCATCTACATATTTTTCTGTACAGAATATCTTTTTATTATCTATGAAATGTGTGCTAATTTGTCGTCTCAAATCAAGCTTCAAACTTTTAACTTTGTTCTCCTCTAAAATAGAATCAATATTTGTGTATCCATTCTCTTTCAATATTTCTTTAATCCTAATCATTGAATAATTTCCATGAAGACGTTTTGTATCTACAGGCACCATTTTGTTCCTTAGATAAGCTTCTACATTTATTGAATCGAGAGTTTCATTAAGCTTTAAGTTATCCAATAGGTAGTTGGAAAATCTTATGGAAAAATCTTCAAATTCACTTTTTATAATGCGTTTTTCCAAGATATTGAATTTATCAACAACTTTATCAATATACTTTGAAATTGATTGTTTAAATATCGCCACCAGATATTTCTTATCATATCGATCAATAGTTGAAATAAAATCATCATAATCTAATCCATTCCCTATTGATTTCAGAAACATCTTTCTAAGCTCTGTATCATGTTTTAGATTTAAAATCATATATTCGTAGATTGCATTTAGATTGGTAGAATTTAGCTTGGCTATTTGTAAACCTTTTTAACTGGAAAATCTGTTCAAAAATAATAAAGCTACGGGGATATTTCTTCAAATTCCTTTATTGGTATCTCTGCGCTCTTAAATTCGTCTTGAATAAATTCAAAAAATGATACTTTGGAAGCAAAGTCGTAGTAAATTTTCTCCTTCTCTTTCATCAATTCTTCATACATTCTCTCACTTTCTCCTCAAACACCTCAGAATCATGGTTTAGGTCGGAACAGTTCATGACATATGTGTTCCGTGATTTCTTTGGTAGAAGCATCAGGGGCTACAATCTCTAACCATACCTTATTTTCATCAGGAAATGTCTCTCCATATACATATTCCCCTACAATTGGGGCGTCTTCTATAAATTGCAATTCTATATTTGCTCTGATGCCGAGCTTTTCAGTCTTCTATGTCCTTGCGAAGGTCATCCTATTCCATTATTACCCTCCTTTATTTACTCTATAAATGAGCATATACTTGTGTGAAATTTCAAGGTCTTCACCATGATCTATCTCAGAATTATTATTCTCGATGGATATGACCACCAACTCCTTTATTTTTAATTCCTTCCGGCCTTTAAGGGTTTTCTCAAGTTTTATGCCGGTAGAGTATATAGTTCCATCTTTTAATCGCTCATCGTTACAGATTATGGCCAGATATCCATAATCTTATGTGTGGTGCAGGATATTACAATTAAAGATAAGAGTTTATGAATGTTATTTAATTTGTTAAAATCATCAAATCCATTAATTATACAGTATTCCTTGCTATTGTATCGCTCAATTAAATTTTGGATTGTCATATTATACCAATTCTTATGTTCAAAAATCCACACCGTAGTTGATTCTCAATCGGGTGTTGCTTTTTCGGTGAATATTTCTTAAAAACGGCAAGATATTCGTGCGCTAATAAAAGAAAGTTATATTTTATACTGTTTTTATACCAAAAGCCGGTGGTTTTACAGTTATGCTGTCTTTTGATCACTAATTCTTTAAGAGAAAAACCGTTCTTCAAATAAGAATCCCAAAGGGATAACATGCTTCTTTTTTCTCATATCCCCTATTAGCACTGCGCAATATCTGTCCTCTTTTAACACTCGATAATTTTCTTTCGCTACTTTAGACATCTCCTCTAAGAAGT
>JAJOKI010000002.1 GCA_021129915.1 Methanocellales archaeon
CACAGCGAGGTCAAGTGGAGCGAAATAGCAAGGCGGGCGATGTGGGACTATGCGAGGAGACTTGAGCTGATGGATAAGATAGGTTAGACCATAAGCTCAAAAAAGCCATATTCAAGCACTACAGGGAGTCAACCAGATAATCAGAGATTCAGCCACAAGGAAACTCCTGCTCAACCCTGAACTCGAATTGTATTTACCAGATTACGTATTCTCCGAGCTGAAGAGGCACAAAGATGAGATTATCAATCGAAGCGGTCTTAGTGAAGACGAGCTCTACATTCTGCTGTACACCATCATGGATCGCATAACCATCATATCCAAAGAGGATTTTGCAGAATATATTCCCAAAGCATGGAAGATCATGGCTGAGATCGACGAAAACGACACGCCTTTCCTAGCATTGGCCATGTCATTTGAGAACGATGGAATCTGGAGCGAGGATGACCACTTTAAGGAGCAAAACGAGGTAAAGGTCTGGAAGACCAGGGATCTTATCGATGTTCTTTGATCTCACAGATGGTTGTAGGATCATCACCGAGTAACTTCCTGAGACTTGGGCATTATATATTTGAAGCCGTTTTCGCAAATTCTCACGATAGTAGCAGTCGTATACCTGCTCAGCACAGCTATCTTATCGAAATCAGGATCCTCAGAGATGATCGTATAGATGCCATGAGTTATGGCGCACGCAGCGTGGATGGCATCTCTTGGATCGATAATGAATTCCCACATATAAAATCGCATAGATGGGGACGGTAGAATCCAGATATATCAACCTAATCGCTCCTCAAGCCCCTCCTCATGTGCCTCGTGCGGATGTATCCTTCTGGTGAAAAGTGGGGCAGACTTCGCGATTTTCCTGAACGCCTGTGGGATGACCACCTGTCCTTTCTTGTTCATCTCGGGCCTTCGGTCATTCGTGCAAGAGGCATAGTGAGTATGCCAAGCATGACCGCGATGACGCCTGCGACGAATATCGCATCGAAAACACCTGCACCACCTATCGAGAGATAAACCGGTGTGGGCGGTTGATATGCCAATATCTCATTCAGTCGAAGCATATCGGCGCCGACCAGAATCCCCATTGAACTGGAGACATATGAAATCGGTCCCACGCGCTTCCATATCTTTTTCGATAACCCAATGCCAATTATCGCGGCCACCAAGGATAGCAGATAGATGTTACTGATTAATACGCCCTTTCCTGGAATAAACTCGGACAGCTGATATGCTATAACTGCCACAACAGCGACACCAATCAAACAAGCCATAAACGGTGCTCTGCCGCTCTTTACCATCCTAACAGATATTACAACAGGGATAAGGCACCCTGCCACGTTAATGGCGAGGATCGTATTTTCATACCAGTAAATTGGTATGTCCGGTATGAACCTGAATGCGACAATCGAACCGAACAATAGCACAAGCGTTTCAAAAACAGTGAATCCTATATCCTGAAACGCCTTGATGACAACATACAAAATAAATGCCAAGGCAAAGACCGTCAGCCCTATAAACATCAAGGTGTCTAACTGATTTCCAAACATTGATTTTAAATCTATCTATTTATTTTTAGGACCTAACACGGCTTTTTCAGACCGCGCAATCTTCCTTCTGACATGGCCCGTGGAATCGTATCTCTGTCCAGGTCCAGGTCGTTTGGTTGCAACCCCGCTCTTTGGAATAAGTCTAATTTTTCCTTTTCTTCCCTTTATCCGAATCCATTCTACACTTCCTGTTTTACCCAAATTATCCTCTCTCCTTTATAATGTCGCTGACCTTTTCTTTAAGAATTGTGCTGACAAGCTTCCCATCTACTTTGCCTCTGAGTTCGAGCATCACCACACCCATCAAAGGTCCGATTACTCCATATCCTTTTTCTTTGATAAAGGCTCTCTTTGATTGTACGATCCTCTCTATAACACTTTCGATTGCCACCCTATCCAGCGTCTGCAGGCCAGCTTCAGAGGCAATTTCTTCTGCAGTTTTATCCGGATTGTTTGCCAGACCTTCAAGTACCCGGGGAATGCCTTCTTTGGCAATTTTGTTGGCACATATCAATTCAAACAATTCGATGAAATGCATAGCCTCCAAATTCTGAACGGGCACGCCCCTCCTCTTAAGTTCTGAAGTCGTCGCCTCCAGCGTCATGACTACCAGAGTTGGAGAGATGTTTAACCTCATAATCTGCTCGAAAAGAGGCGCGTTTGCCGAGCGTGTGATCAATTCGGCAAGTTCTTCGTTAAGGCCATAGTCCTTCATATATCGCTCTTTGCGCTCCTGAAACAGTTCTGGAAGGGAACGCTTGATTCGCTTCAATCTCTTTTTGGATATCCTGACCGGCAGCACGTCCGTCTCTGGATACATTCGTGCAGCGCCGGGAAGGGGCCTCATATAGGCAGAATTGCCATCTGGCAGGGCACGTCTCGTCTCTTCAGGCACTCCGTCCAGCGCCTCATTCGCCCGCTTAACCACGGCATTCAGTGCAGAACGCACCTGCCCCTCATCGCCTGCGGCGATTACTACGCAGTCGTCTGGACCTGCACGGACTTTTTTACGGACCGTGTTGACCTCCGTCTTCGTGATGCCGTATTTGGGCAGTTCGTCGGTATGAAAAATTCTGCCCACGCCAAATCGCTTTGCATGGTCCGAGAACTCAGCGCCCAGAGTGCGATTGGACTGGATTTCGCGCCCCACTAATCCGCCAAAATTGGGGAGATTGACTGCCATGACGATGCCGCTTTTCAGCGCAGTTTCAATCACCGTGCACCTGGTATTGGCAAATATATCACTTACGCCTATCACATCGGCTTTTATCCTCATGGCACCGCGCTTCTTGAGCTCCTCGCGAATTCTCAATAACCCTACTTGGCGGGTTACTTCGTTCTCCACGATTGACTTGATCAAATTGAGGGTCTGCACACCTTTTATCTCAACCCTCGCCCCCTCTGCAATCGAGATGTTGACGTCCTGTCGAATGGTGCCTATGCCCCTTTTTACTTTTCCAGTGGAACGCAGGATAATTCCGATGTGCTCAGCGACGGAACGTGCCTGTTCGGGCGTTGTGATGTCCGGCGCAGTTCCTATCTCGACCAGCGGAATCCCCAATCGGTCGAGTGAATATGTTCTGCCATCATCGGGTATTCTCTGTGCTGCTTCCTCCTCCAGACAGAGTATATCGATTCGAACCGCACTGCCATCTACGACGATGTTCCCGTTTGAGGCGATAAGAGCAGTTCGCTGAAAACCCGACGTGTTTGAACCATCTATGACTATCTTTCTCATCGTGTGGGTTTCATCGACCACCCTCATATTCAACAAGAGAGCGACTTCAAGCGCTATGTCCAGAGCCTCCTGATTTAACACTTGCGGAGGCTCCTCATCATTTTCAACTAAACATGTCGTGTCATACCCCTTGTAGACGAACCGTCGCTGCACCTGCACCGCTTCCATGACCGCCCTGTCAATTTCGCCCAATTCGCTTTCGGTCATATGGAGATGTCGACGTATCTCATAAATCGACTCATTATTATCTCTCAACTTCGTTGGACAGCCGCAGAACAGCTTATTTGCAGTATCCAATTGTTGATGGACTTCCAGGCCAGCCTTCAGCCCCAATCGCCGATAGTCAACCATAAGTGGATCTCTCACTGATTTCTCCAGCTAAACTGGTTTGCATTAGCTGCCTGACCTCTTCTTGACCATCCGTCCTGTCCAGCACCCACATCAGTTTGACGAGTGCGACTTCGGGCAGCATGTCCTCTCCTTCGATGACACCAGCCTTGAGCAGGTCCCTGCCCGTATCGTATACGCGGTCGCAAACCCTGCCGCTAAGGCATTGGGAGGTCATTATCACATGCATGCCGTTGTCGACCGCCCTTTTGATCGACGGAATCCACTCAGTAGATACATGTCCCAGTCCAGTGCCCTCGATTACCAGACCCTTATAACCTGCATCTGCATAATGGTCAATTATCATCGGACTTGCACCGGGGAAGAATTTGACCAGTGCACATTTTGTCTCCAGCCCCTCCTTTAAAACCAGCTCCTGCACGTTTCTCTTTCGATACTCTCCAAAGGGATAGATTGTTTTATCTTTATAATCCACCAGCCCAACTGGTTTGTCATTAATCGACTGGAACGCGTCTCTTTTTGAGGTGTGCATCTTCCGTACTCGCGTTCCTCTGTGTATCAGGCACTGGTCATCAGAGGAGGTCGCATGCATCACCACCGTAACCTCGGCGATATCGCTCGTCGCCACCCTGGCGGCGCAAACCGCATTCACCACGTTATCACTGCTTGGCCTGTCCGCGCTCCGTTGTGAACCCACGAGCACGATGGGTACGGGCGTCTTTAGCATAAACGACAGCGCAGCAGCCGTATATGTCATGGTGTCCGTCCCGTGAGTGATTATCACGCCGTCTGCCCCCTTCTTGATATCATCGGCGACCGCTCTCGCCAGCTCTTGCCAGTATTCAGCCCTCATATTCTCGCTTAAAATGCCGTAGATGACTCTGCCATTGAAGTTCGCAATCTCTGCCAGTTCGGGTATGGCACTGAGTATATCCCCAACGCTAAACTGGCTGGACACCGCTCCTGTTCGGTAGTCCACCTTGCTCGCGATCGTACCACCGGTGGACAGGATGGAAACTTTTGGTAGCGCCCGGTTGCCTAATGGTGCAGGTGTTTTTTTTCTTCGTGCGATTTTTGCCCCCTTTTTTAGAACCGTGATTTTGGTGCTGGCATCCTTTTTTATCCCAACGTTATAGCCGTTATCGAGTTTAAGGACGATATATTCGCCAGTGGAGGGCATCACGAGTCCAGTATAGGTGACGTCGCCTTTTTTAATTCGAACACGGTCGCCTACCTTCATTTATGTACACCCAGTTCTTTGCCAGTTTTCCGTTTCAGATTTTTTATATGGCCTGCTATGTTCCCCTTTCTAATTTTAATCATTCTAACGGTCTCTTCTGGCGCGGGCCCCCCTCTAATCTTGCGTGTTTTTATATTGGACATCACATCGAGTGCGGTATCGACCGATTTTTGTGAAAGCCCCAACTCGCTCAGTCGTTTTCCAATCACCTTTTCGGATATGGCATCGATGTGTTTCAGCGTGCGCCCTCCGTTCCTGGCCAATGCCCCGACGATCTGGTGCGCTGTTCTGAACGATACTCCTGTCTCCCTGACGATGGTATCCGCCAGTTCTGTTGCTGTGGTGAATCCCATCTCTGCCTTGTCTCTCATCACATCGATTTTTACCTGCATCGTATCAACTACGCCGGCCATCACTCTCGATGATGATCTGGTAATCGCAATCGCCTTCAATAAATGGGGCGTGACTTCCTGCAGGTCTCTATTATAGCTGTATGGCAGCGCTTTACAGATGGTGAGCACCGACATCAATGCACCGTGAACGGAGCCTGTCTTTGCCCTGACCAATTCCAGCACATCAGGGTTCTTTTTCTGCGGCATAATGGAACTGGTGGATGCATAACGGTCGTCCAGTTCGATAAAGTCAAACTCTGGCGTGCTCCAGAGTATCAACTCCTCTGCGATACGGCTCAAATTCGTCATTATGTTCGAAAACGCTGACATGCACTCTATGGAGAAATCCCTCGTGCTTACCGCGTCCATCGAGTTTTCTACGATGTCGTCAAATCCAAGCAGCTGCGCCGTCCGTTCCCTATCGATCGAAAAACCAGTTGAAGCGAACGCTGCTGCGCCGAGCGGGCACAGATTAACCCGCGCATATGCATCGCAGAGCCTGTCAAAATCGCGCTCAAGCGCATCCACATATGCAATCAGATGGTGGGCAAAGGTGGTGGGCTGGGCATGCTGAAGGTGGGTGAATCCTGGCATTATCGTCTCAGTGTGTCCCTCTGCCAACCTGATTAACACCTGCCTCAACTCAATTAACTCATGCATCAGCCCAAGCAACTCGCCTCTGAGTGCAATTCTAATGCATGCGGCAACCTCGTCGTTACGCGACTTGGCGGTGTGCATCCTTCCGCCCACCTCTTCGCCGACAGATTCTATGAGCTTGGATTCAAGCGCCATGTGAACGTCTTCATACGCCAAATTAATGCCTGCCATACCCTCCTTCTTTATGCTGTCCAGCGCCTTCAGTAGGATGGAGCAGTCATCTTTGGAGATGATATTCTGCTCAGACAGCATCACGACATGCGCCCTGTCGACGAGGACCACGGACTCGAAAATCCATTCATCTACTTCTGGAGAAGACGTAAATTTCGCCGTTCCCTCTTCTACATCAGATGATAGACGTCCTCTTCGTAAAATATCTCTCATTGTATTCACGATTCTTACTCTGTCCTTATTTGGATTTAACCGTATTGTGGGAAAAAGTTTTGTATCACATCTTCACAAGCATGATACCATGGTAAAATCCAAGGTCGCAGTCGAAGATGTTCACGCACAGGATTCGTTGAGGGGCGTGAAAAAAGCACTGGCAAGCATATGCGCATCCCAGTACTTCAAAAAGGATGAGCAGATACTCGTCAAGCCGAACTACGTCACGAACGACCTTCCCTCTACGGGGGTGACCACCGACCCATACGTCGTCTTGGGCGTCGTCGAGTATCTTCGGGATAGCGGATTCGAGAATATCATCGTAGCCGAGGGGGGCTGCACTGACTTCAATACTCTGGAGACGTTTAAACGCGTGGGGCTTACCGAACTGATTCACGATGCACCAGATCGAAGATCTGGTGGAGTTGTAGTCCCATGGGGACTTCAACACTTTAAACTGGTAGACCTGAATAGGGACGAAAGGGTGAATGTGGTCATTCCAAATGCCACTAAACTTAAGGAGGTCAATGTGGCGAGGACTTTTTTCGAATGTGACGCAATAGTCTCCGTCTCTAAATTAAAGGTCCACTGTCTTGCCACCGTCACGCTCAACATGAAAAATATGATGGGCGGCATATTACCGAAGAATATCATACACGAAGATATTCATGAGAAAATAGTCGATCTGAATCGTTTGTTCATGCCGAGATTGGGTGTTATCGATGGAATAATTGGATGTCAGACTCATGAAACTGGATGCGACCCAGTGCGCTCGGATGTCATTGTAGCCGGTGGCGATATAGTGGCAACTGATGCTGTTGGTGCTTTTTTAATGGGAATATCCCCGCGCGAGGTGAAGCATTTAGAGTTGGCCGCCAGGGAGAAAATGGGGACAAACGACCTCAAACGAATTCAGATTATGGGAGAGGATATTGTAAAACTACAAAAGCAGTATGCTCGCACAGATTTATAGAGCCGACAAGATGTCACCTGATATATCCAACCGGCATGACATATAATGGTCGATGTCTGTCTGGAAGATGCAGTATTTCCGCTACTTCACCATCCATGAATGCGCCAATCACCACGGTTCCCAATCCCAATG
>JAJOKI010000112.1 GCA_021129915.1 Methanocellales archaeon
TTATGGCGCATCCGCCCTGCTGGTATAGTAGCGGTACCCGGTTGGCAAACCGCAATATGGTGATTTTGTCCTCCTTGGGTAGATCGCCTCCATACGCAATGCCAACCTCGACTATGAATGGATTGCCCGAGTGGACCACGGGCGGTCGCGTTGTGGTCGAGATAAAGTCGACGTTGTACTCTTTTTCCAGCCCTTTGTAAATGAGGTCTTTGCCAATCGGTGAGAGACAGTCGGTAGGTGGTGCCGTAATTCTGACCGTTTTGAATGCTTCTAACAATCGAACTGTTTGGTCTCGGGACATATCATTTGGATTGGCATCCGGGTCCAGATTCGCGGTTTTACACAGGTCCTCTGCAGTAGTTCGCCCAATTCTGGCAAATTCATTCATCAAAAACGATATGAGCTTATAGCGCTCCGTGTATCTCATCATCTTGATTAATATACCCAGTTCAATGCCTTCTGGATGCGGCAGAATCTCATTGGGCTTTGCAGGCATCTCGTCGGTTGCCCTTTCGAATACCTCCACTTTTCCATTTGGCTCTATCAGTGTCAACCGTGCATGTGGGTTGACAATTGCCGTGTCCTTGAGATATTCCCATACTGACTGACGGCGCCCTCTGACATATGTCGCCTCCATCTCCATCTCGATCCTGGTCCCCTGTGGACGGTCCCACTCGACGATCTCCTCGGTTACGATCTCCGGCTCGTTGGTCTGGGTGTTGATGATCAGCTCATAATAGTGGGCAGGTTCATCCTTGCCGATTTTAGAGATTATTTTTGAAGGTTTGCCGGATGTTAACTGTGAATAGAGCACTGCTGCCGAAATGCCGATGCCTTGCTGCCCCCTGCTCTGTTTTAATACGTGGAACCGTGAGCCATAGAGCAGTTTGGCGAATATTTTGGGTATCTGAGCTTTCACGATGCCTGGACCATTGTCTTCAATTATTACTCTGCAGTTATCTCGGTCTGCTCGTTCAATCTGGACTAATATGTCTGGGAGAATTCCAGCATCTTCACACGCATCCAATGCGTTGTCCACAGCCTCCTTGACGCATGTGATGAGGCATCTCGGCGCCGAGTCAAATCCAAGTATCTGCTTGTTCTTTTCAAAGAACTCTGCAACGCTAATCGCTTTTTGTTTCTTTGCTAATTCTTCTGCAATCGAGTTTGCCATTTATTCTTCACCTTATGTTAGGAACTTATTTAATTATTACTGCCAATTATTATCGGTGCAATCACTTTCGCGCCCCTATTTGACAAGCTTTTTAACGATATATGCACAAAATAACACGATAACAATGAATGAAATCATCGTCGTGGGAGATGTTCACGAGGGCATCAATTTTGGTTTTCAAATCGACCCAGAAACAGGACTTTCAGCGAGAACTCTTGACATCCACAATAATTTCACGAGGGCGGCGCGATTCGCCATCGAGAATGATGCGAAACTCTTCGTCATAGTCGGCGACCTCTTTAATCGTACGCATGTTAGCCCAGCATTCCGCGAGCTGGTCAGACGTGATGTCATAGAGCCCCTAAAAGAGGCAGATATTAGTATATGGATACTTGCGGGAAATCACGATCAGCCCCGCAACACACACAAAGGGACATCTATTGACGACTTCAGAGGTTATCCGCATGTTGGAGTATACCGGAATCCCGCTGTAGAAAAACTTACCATTGATGGAAAGAGTGTCGGCTGCATCATCGTTCCTTATTTGCACCCAACACATATCGCGGGATTGGTCAGGGAGAAACTGGACAAGGAAACTTCACAAGAGCAGATGTTTCACCAGGGGCAGGAAGTATTGAAGAAATGGATTAAAAATAGGGCAGAAGAACTGGATGCCGATTTTAAGATTTTATTCGCCCATTACTACATCGAAGGCGCGAAGTTAAGGGAAACCGCATGTCCGGAGGTTTTGCCCAGCGAATTCTCCTTTAATAGAGGCATGATTCCAGATAATCTGGACCTTGCCATTTTTGGACATATTCATTTGCATCAGGCGATGCGCAGCAACTCTACTGAAATCGTTTATACGGGCGCCGTCGAGAGAATTGATTGGGGCGAAATGGACGACAAAAAGGGATTCATCGCGATTAATCTGTTTGCTCCGAACAAATGGCACTTTGAGGAATTGCCGACGAGAGACATGTTGAAAATCGGGGTGGAAGTTGGCGCAGATGATGAGCCCACCCAAAAAATTTTAGAGGCCATACCCGACGTCACCGAAAAATTGGTCAGACTGGAGGTCACAATCGGTGAAGGGCTTAGGAGCAGGGTCGCCGAAGACGAAATCGCTGAAAAGCTGAGAGATGCCTTCAACTATGATGTGTGCTGGCGCGAAAAATCAGCGGAAAAGGTTGGATTTACCAATTTCACGATGGACCCGTTCGAACTCCTCAAAAACTTCATCGAGATAAATTACTCAACCCATCCAAAATGCGATGCGCTGCTGAATGAGGGCAGAAATATCCTGGAGGAGGTTCTGCGTGAAGACTAATGCGCTTGATTCGTTCGTTTCGGATGGTGGCTTTGTCATAGAGGATATTGAAGTCAAGGGCTTCATGCGCTATCTGGAGAGGTCGACGATCGGTTTTCCGCATAAATTTACGGTGATAACCGGGCGAACAGGGTCGGGAAAGACGTCGATACTCGATGCGATCACCTTTGCATTATACCGGCGCACATCGAGAATCGACCTGCCGAATGTTAAGATTGAAAACATCTGTCAGCAAGGCGGATATGTCAAGATTACATTTTATCAGGGTTCTGATAGATATGAGGTCACACGCGGGTTGACCAGTTCCGGCTCATCATATGTCACGCTCAGGATAAATGGCACATCAATCAATGGCACCATCCAGGAGATCGATGCGAAGATGCAGGATATCATCGGTTTGGATTATGTGGGCTTCAGAAACTCGACATTCGTCAGGCAGGACGAGATGAGGGAGTTGGGTGCGCAGACTGGCGCCCAGCGTCTCGAAATCTTCCAGAAGTTATTCAGACTTGAAACGTTCGAGAGGGCGCAAGATATTGCTGCAGAGAAATTGAACAGGGTCTTGATGGACATCGGTGCCATGCAGTCGGCATTGGGGGTGATGAGGGAACAACATTCCAGACTGCCAGAAAAAGAGGAAGAATATTTCCTCTTAAAAAAGGATATCGAGTGCGAAAGGAGAAGATTAAACGAGTTGGAAAAAACAATTGCGGCAAATGAATGTTCACTTGAGGAGCTAAAGGGCAGGCACGAAGAGTTTTTAGAGGCAAGGGGCAAGGAAGCAGAAGTATCCAGGGCTCTCGCCGGACTGGAGATGAAAATCGCAAAGTTCCATGAGGATAATCTAAAAACACAGAAACTCAAGCGTCTTGTCTCGCGATTGGCCATGGAGACTCGGGATTATGAATTGCTACAAACGGAGTGGGATGTGCTAAAGGAAAAGGAACAGAAGGTCGCAAGCATTCAGAAACAAAAGCAGATTTACGAAGTACAAATACGGCAAGCTGAGGCAGATTATAAACGCGAATTTGATGAACTATCTGCACGGTATAATGTGCAGAAATCGAGGCTGGACAGGATAACTACTGACATAGATAAAGAAACGGCATTCTCGCTTTTAAAAAGCGAGGGGGCACTTGGGGAGCGCATCGCCCGGATAGACTTGGAGCTCGAATGGCTAAAAGGAAACGAAGACCTTGTCACCCGCCTTAAACGAGAACAGGGGGACACTAAGCGCGAACTGGGAGAAGTCTCGTTGCAAACGAAAAAGATAGACGTCGATTCTTTTGTTCGCTCCGAGATTCAGGAGGGACTAAAACATATCCAAAATGACATGCAAAGAAAACAAGAGGGATACCATGAAAAAATACGGGGAATCAGGGAGGAAATCCAGGGGATTCAGGCTGAAATTGACGCCATTGGTTTTGAATCGCATGAAGAGAATCGATTGAACGAGATACAGCAATTGTTGAACATCAAGAGACAAAAGAAGGGCGAATTGGATCGAATACGGGGTGAATTAGAAATATGTAAGGACTATGATGCGCTAATAGAGGATTTGACGGGTCAAAAAACGCAAAAAGAGTTTGAACTGAAGGATTTGCGTGATTCGTTAAGGAGGCTTCAAGAATATGAAACCCAATATAGAGCGGTGGAATCTGAGTTGAGAAAATTAAAGGAAAGGCGAAGAGAACTTGATGGAATCATTCATGGAAGAGAGGGGGAAATGAAGCAGCTCACCAAGGAAATCGAAAATCTTCAAAATATCGGCGAACAGATCAGGGAACTGGAGGACGAACTGAAGAAATTACAG
Source organism: Methanocellales archaeon (assembly GCA_021129915.1). Lineage (GTDB taxonomy): Archaea > Halobacteriota > UBA148 > UBA148 > JAJOKI01 > JAJOKI01. Next base: position 4,318 of record JAJOKI010000112.1, read on the forward strand.
GAGACTTCCGAAGTGCTCCTTCTCCTGAAGGATAAGATATTCCATAAAAAAGGCATAGTGAAGCACAGCGTCGACCAGTTGCTCCCTCATTTGGCTGCAGAATCCTCTTCAAATCTATCAGACCTCACAGACGGGCGCTTTAACAAGGTTTGGTTGAGGTCATATGAGGCAAACAATCGCTACGGCATTCGCATCGAGGTCGAGGGACCGGATGGCATTTTCCATGATGTGCAAGAGTTCAGTGGCGGTGAAAAGACGCAGATCAACGCCTCTCTGAGATTTGCGATAGCGAAAGAACTTGCGAGCATGCCGCAGGTCGGCAAATCATTCGGCAGGATGAAAACACTGTTTATCGATGAAGGCGACCTCGGCTCGCTGGACACTGAAATCAGCAGGGAACTATTCGTCAAGAAGCTATTCGATATGGGACGATTCTTCGACAAGGTCATTTTAATTACCCATCTGACCGAGGTGGCGGAAAAATTCCCGGCCAGAATCAGAGTGGATATGACGCCGGAGGGCAAATCGAAGATGGAGGTTGAAGATGGTCTTTGACCATCTTCTTAAGAAAACACTTCGTAGAAGTGTTTTCGGCTGCACGATGAGTGATTTTAGTGTCGAGCTTCCGAGGGTGCTGACATCAGTCCAAAAGTATCTTGACCAGACACGAGACGAGGAGTCTGAAGTGGATGTAAACCCCATTCGGTTTGAATGTGCAGACGCATCACCGGATATGGTTGCCGTCGACGGTTCTCATTCATTCATATTTGATTTCTCAGGAATCAAACTCGTGGCGATTCGGGTTTGTGCATTGACATACGAGTTTATTAAGGAATTCGATGAAAAAATTGGATATAAGCTCAGGTGCGACCTCGTTGTCGAGCACCCCATTTTGGTATCGTCTCATGAATCGTTTGTAAGAGAGCAATCCGAGGTGTACCAGAAGTTGCACAAAAGTGCGAGGAAATCGCAACTAAAGACGCACACATATATCGCCAACGAACTGCGCAGATATGAGGAGTGCAGGTTGATGAATCGAGTTGCAGGAGAAGTATCCGGAAAGATTTTGGCTCTCGACGGTGCGTTAACAACGCCGCCGTTCCTGGATGAGTTCGCACATCTTATGGAAGATACTATCCGACTATGTGAAAAGAATGAAAATATACTGGTCGGAATCTCCAAGGACTCTGCGACGCATATGCTCGGCCACATCTCTACCGATGAAGATTTGTTGCGCAAATTGGTCAAAACGCCGGCCCTTTATTATTTGCGTGCTGAAGGCGAGGATGCACATCCCCAGCCACATTATGGCGATATTTATTTTGCAAAATTATTCCCGCATGCCCCCAAGTGGTTCAGGGTGGATGTTGGCACATTTAAGGACGATCCAGACCATGTCTTCTCGGCTATCTCTCAGTATGCACGATCGGAAATCTGTCCCGGGTATCCGTATCCTCTGCTGGAGGCGCACAAATACGTCGTAACAGTCCGACATCTTCGCGAGATGTATGAAAATGTCGTCCTTAAACTCGCTCCGAAATATGGAATATCTATGGAAGATGTCATAAGCGGGAGGACGAACATCGATGGATTAAAGGCGAGTGCATTCCATGAATTTTTAGATAGAATCAGCAAGGTGAAATCATGAAGATTGGCGAGGTCATATCGGCATCCGTGTCAGGAGGTATCGAGGCAAAACTGGAACTCAATAATCCAGAGGAATTGAAGATTGGGTATCCCATCATCGTCGAGGGTCAAAAATATGATTTTTACTGTGTAGTACAGGACATTCGCAACCCTGCGACTGGAATTATCGAACAAATCGCAGGATCTGAATTGGGAAAATCGGTCGTGCCGATGATTTCGCCCGGCATTCATGAGAGCTATGCAGGCCAGATATTCTTCTCAAAGGCGCTGCTAAAGCCAATTCAGTTGGTCAGTGAAGACGGCAGATTGTACGGACCGGAGACGATACCGCCATATTTCTCCCTGGTTCGAACAGCTGCCCATGAAGATGTCCAGAAGATTTACCAGCCCACGGAGACTTCCATGCCGATTGGCTCCTTGCGCGGCATATCGGACTTTGAAATTCAACTGGACTTCGCCAGGTTGACCGAAAAGCCATTTGCACTTTTTGGACGCACCGGCATGGGAAAAAGCATTCTGTGCAAGATTGTGTGCAATTCTATTTTGACAAAGGACATTGCGAGCATGCTTTTATTTGACATGCACCAGGAATACGGCACATTCTCCAAAGGCGACAATTCTCCTGGTTTGAAGTTTTCATTTCCTCAAAAAGTGGAGACGTTCTCCCTGGACCCAGCGAACAGCGAGGCCAGGCCATTTGTAATCAGTTCGAGAGAGATAACGCCCTCTGACATCATCATCGCCTTTCAGGATCTGTCGGATTCCATGATCGATGCCATATATGCAGTAGATAAAATAAAGGGTGACAGAGACCTTGTGACTGCGATTCGAGAGGCGACACCAGACGCAGACGGAAGGATTCACGCAGGTGCACTTCAGGCCCTCCAGCGGAGGATCGCGCGCATGGAGCGATTTGATTTTGTTCGGGATACATCTTCCGACATATTGAGCCAACTGGTGTCGCTTATCAAAGCCAGAAAATCCATCGTTTTGGATTTCGGAAAATACGGGCAGGATACGACTGCTTATCTTTTCGTAGCGAACATAGTGGTGAGGCGCCTATACAACCTTTATACTGGTAAGACGGAAGGGTTTCCACGCCTTGTGGTCTTCCTCGAAGAAGCACATAAATTCCTGGACCCGCGGATAGCATCACACACGACATTTGATAAATTGGCTCGCGAGACCAGAAAGTTCAATCTGATACTGGCATTGATCGATCAGCGCCCCTCGCGCATCGATGACGAAGTTCGGAGTCAACTGGCGAACAGATTGATTTTATCGCTCAAGGAGCCGAACGATATCGCCTCTGCGCTGGCTGGCATCCCAGATAGGAGTACATGGGAGGGCATAGTCGGCGCGATGTCCCCAAA
>JAJOKI010000026.1 GCA_021129915.1 Methanocellales archaeon
AGTTTCTGACCCCACTTTTCATCCATTTTTTTAAGTTCTTTGAGCAATTCGTCCCTACGGGCTTTGAGTCGGTTCAGTTCTTCATTTATCTCTTCGATGGCATAGGGAGGCTTGCCATCAAAATATCCCATCTCGATCTCGTTGAAGATATGTCCCTTTAAGATATCGTCAAGCTTCTCCCTGTTTTCAGAGAGCGTTGTGATGACCGTTATGTAACGCCCGTCGGCCTCCTCCTTGAGCAGTAGAATATCGATGTCCGCTTTGCCGACCTTCTCTACAAAATGGTCATAATCCTCAGGCTCAATCGTCCCTGCGACGATGTATAGATATCTTGATTCGCCCAGATAGCTGAGGTCGAAATCAAACGGCTTTAACAGCTCGACGTAGCCCCGTTGCACCATCAACGAATCGATGCGCTCCTTTATGGTGGACAGCTCGCTCTTAATGCTGATGGCGTCTTTCACTTTGTCTAATATACCATCTGTTTCATCGAGCAGCTGATCGACATCTCTCTTTTTTACAGGGGTTTTAATAACGGGTGCGGGGCGGAACAATTCCTTTAATATGCTCGTTTTATCCTCTCGAACTTCCTCTAGTGTACTAAGAATGCGGTCGACCCTCAGTTTATATTCTGTGCACTTCCCCATTTTGGGATGTGTCTCACCCTGTTCTAAAATGGCGCTAACATCGCTCTTCGAATCCCGTATACTTGTAATTTCCATGATTCCTGCTTCATGAAGGGCAAAAATAAGCCTCTCTTGGTATGCCCGATGCACGATTATCGTCGCGCTCTTCATTTCAGCAGGAAAAAGCACTAAATTCCTCCAACCACTTTTTCTACGATATATTTAGCAGCTTCTGCGACCCCGCGCTCTGCCTGCTTTTTGATTCTTTCCGCCTCTTTTTCTCCCTGTTGCTTGATTTTCTTTGCCTCATTCGTCGCAGTTTTCTCTGCCTTTTCTTTGGCATCCTGGACGGCGTCTATTGCCTCTTTTTTCCTCCGGAGGACGAGTTCTTCGGCATCTTTTTGCGCTTTTTTTACGTTCTTTTCGGCATCGGACCTGGCCTTCTCCACCATATTCAGTGCCTCGACCTCTGCCTTTTTGAGCATCTCAATCTCGCTTTGCACCATCGGTAGTCCTCGAAATTGTTGAATAAATATGAACGTATGATTTCACATTTAAAGTTTGTCCTTTTTGGATTAAATATGTTTAATAGAACACTAAGACATTGATTTGGTCGATACGAGAATATAGGCAAGTTCTTATCGGTAAAAAATAAAAAAGAGATACACATGGTGGCTAAAGTATATACCATCGCATCGGGCAAGGGTGGCACGGGGAAGACGACGATTGCGGTCAACCTTGGCACTGCCCTTGCGATGTGCTCTGATTTCAGCGAAAAAAAGGTTGTTATAATAGACGCAGATATCGGCATGGCCAATCTGGGATTTGTTCTCGGACTGGAAAAGAGCGCGACGACATTGCACGAGGTGTTGGCTGGAAAGGCCGATGTCGAAGATGCAATGTACGAGGGAATGGGCGGAGTTATGGTCATCCCCAGTGGCATTTCTTTGCAGGGCTTCCAGAATTCCAAGCCTGAGAAACTCAGGGATGTGGTAGATGCACTTCGTGAAACAGCTGACTTCATATTAATCGATGCGCCATCTGGGATTAGCAAAGAGAGCGTGGTGCCCTTGACCATCGCTACTGAAATCTTATTGGTCGTAAATCCGGAACTCACATCGATAGCGGATGCTTTAAAAACCAAAGTGCTGGCAGAGGAGTTTGGCGTCAAAGTGGGTGGAGTCATCGTTAACCGGGTGAAGAGAGACAGGAACGAATTGCCGAGTAAAAAGGTGGAGGAGCTGTTGGGGACCCGGGTCCTCCAAGAGATTCCAGAGGACATGAGGGTTAAAAAATCCGCGTCGTTCAGAACCCCAGTAGTAGTTGCGACTCCAAATTCATCGGCTGCCAAGACATTCAAGAGATTGGCTATGACTTTGCTTGAAGAGAGGTATGGTAAACTTGAAAAGAAGGGTTTTGTCGAGAGATTGAAGGACTTATTTAGATTTGGGCCGTAATGCTTTATTTTTACATTGAAAGTGGCTTTTCTTGATATAATTTTCACGCATAATATTATTTAGCGTTCCCCATGTCGGTAGCTATAAATATAGCAGTTCCTCTACATCTTCTGGTGGTAAAATGGTATCAAAAGAAATACTGGACGAACTAGTCGCACATCAAAAAATCGATAAAAACAAGTTAAAAGCGAGAATCACCCGTCCAAAAATCTCTAAAAAGGTCGAGATAGCCGAGGGGGCATGGCTGAAAGCAGCAAGAGATGTCACGGTTGAGCCAACATGGTTCGAGCGCGTGTTCGGGAGGGCAGAGGAAGCCGAGAGATATGACCTGCAAAAGCACGGACCATTGGTCGACCTCAGTGTGCCAACAGGTATGGAGCTAATTGAGACTTACCCAGTTAATGAGCCCTATGCGTATACTAGAGTTATGTATGAACCAGCCACACACGAATATTGCTACCATGTTATCGAGCCAAAGTTGACTGAGGGTGAACAAAAGCTCCTCAGTGAACTTCAAGATCGATTGATCGAGACATTAGACATGGACTTGAAGGGCGTTGATAGGCAAGGTGCACTGCAGTATCTGACCAGTCGCATCAACGAGTTTTTACGAAGTCATCACGTTGATCTCACTCCTGTCTCAAAGGAGAAGATCATGTACTATACGACGCGCAAGTTTTTGGGATATGAAGAGATTGACCCGATAATGCGCGATACCAATATAGAGGATATTTCTTGTGACGGTCCCAATATCCCCGTCTTCATATATCATAAAAAGTTTGGGTCAGTTAGGTCCAACGTGACCTTTGAGGACGCGGCTCAATTGGACTCATTTATCATCAAGCTCGCTCAGATCTGTGGACGACATATATCCATCGCGGACCCATTACTTGACGGAACATTGTCAGACGGTTCAAGGATTCAGTTGACATTGGGGAAGGAGATAACCACGCGTGGTAGCACGTTCACGATAAGAAAGTTCAGAGAAAGCCCGTTTACACCGCCCGAGCTCATCGAATCCAACACGCTCTCAGTAGAGGCGATTGCATATCTTTGGTTGGCTGTAGAGAATGCTAAAAGCATTATCTTTGCTGGTGGCACAGCCTCTGGAAAGACGACGACTCTCAACGCTGTCTCACTGTTCATTCCACCAGAAGCGAAGATCGTCTCAATCGAGGATACTCGCGAGCTGAATCTAATGCACCAGAATTGGATCCCTGGGGTTGTGCGTGAGACATTTGGCAAAGAGGGGAGCATCGATATGTATGACTTGCTTCGTTCCGCACTCAGGCAGCGTCCTGAATTTCTGATCGTGGGCGAGATCAGGGGTGAAGAGGCGTATGTGATGTTCCAGGCGATGACTACTGGGCACACGACATTCTCGACCATGCATGCAGATTCAGTAACTTCGGTTGTTCATCGATTAGAGAATCCGCCAATCAACATTCCACGAATATTGATTAAATCACTGGACATCATCTGCATAAACGTCCAGACATATGTTAGTAAGCAACGAGTTCGACGGACGAAGACAATCATAGAGGTTGTAGGTATGGACCCACATACAAACGAGCTTCTAACCAATGAAATTTTCTGCTGGGATTCCTCTGATGACAAATTCAAATATTCTGGTCACTCATATGTTTTGGAGAGGATAATGAAAGAGCGTGCTTGGGATAATAAGGAACTGGAAGACGAACTCAAGAGACGGCAAGATATATTGAAATGGATGGTGTCAAAGGGGATCAAACATTACGAAGACGTTACAAAAATCGTGGTTATGTACTATCAGGAACCAGAAGAGTTGATGAAGACGGTTAAGAGGGAGTTGTATGGCAGTTAGTGCGTTTCAGAGGCTCGCATACAATATTTTTGGGGAGAGCCTCAAATCAAAGCGAGAAAAATATTATGGCCTTCGGCAAGACCTCCAAGGAGCACGGATGGATGTCACGTTTGAGGTATATCTTTCCACTGCCATGCTCTGTGCGATGATAATTGGGTCCGCCAGCATCGTCATCGCTCTTATGGTCGTACATGTGTTTTGGGTCTTTAATATGGTAACCGTAGCTCTTTCCATCTTCACTGGCTCTGGACTCGGTGTTTTGACATATCTTGGGTTTCTGGTTTTGCCCGTCATGCGAAAGGCCCAGCGAAAGAGGTATATTGACGCCACATTGCCGCACGCCGTCAACTACATAGCTGCGATGGCAGGGGCAGGTGTGACGCCACTGAGGATATTTCGTTCATTGGCCAGGTCTGAGATATATGGCGAACTGGCGAAAGAAGCACGATATATAATCAGGGACGTTGATTTGTTTGGACGTGACCTAAATGCCGCCATAAAAAACGTAGCTGCGACAACCCCGTCCCAGAAATTACAGGAGTTCTTACAAGGTGTCATCACGACGAGCACGGCTGGTAGCGAACTTGAGCCCTATTTCAGGCTCAAAGCTGATACATACATGACCGAAAAACGAATGGCTCAGAAGGATTTCATCGGGACATTGGGGTTTATTGCCGAGACGTATGTGACGGCATTTGTCGCCGGACCATTATTCCTTATCGTAATATTGTCAATCATGTCGATGATGGGTGCTGAAATTGTGTTGTTGTATTTAGTCATCTATGTCATGATACCTCTGGGAAGTGGGATAATCATGCTCATGGTAGAGGTTACCACCCCTGGAGCGTGATTAAATGAAAGACGAAGTCCAGGATGAACTGTTAACGAGGCTGAAACCAAGATGGTGGACGAAGCTCGTGCGGTTCATCAAAGAAGCCATCGAAGCGCCAGAAGACATGCTCCTCAGAAATCCAGCCTTTGCGTTGGTATTCAGCGTGCCTGCCGCACTTGTCTTCTTGATATTTGGCATGCAGGTGGTCTGGGGCACTCCCAAGGTTGACGATGTCATCATATTTACGGTGTTGATTGCGATTATCCCTCCTGGAATCTTTCAATATATTAGATACAAGGATATCAATAAAATCGAAGAGCGCTTTCCGGACTTTATGCTGGAAATGGCTGAACTCAATCGAGCGGGGATGACACTTCCGCATGCCCTGGGCGTTGTGGCAAAGGGCGAATATGATGCATTGACGCCAGAAATCAGGAGGATGGATGCAATGATATCGTGGGGCATCCCGTTTGGGCAAGCGTTGCAGAACTTTGCCCGACGAAAAAAAACACTGATGATCCAGCGGTCCGTCTCGATGATCACACAAGCAGAGCGTGCTGGGGCTAACATTCCTGATATACTCGAGTCAACGGCAAAATACGCCCGGGGGTCGAAGGTCATTGAGGATGAACGACGGGGGAGTATGTTCCTGTATGTTGTGATAAGTTATATGGCGTTCTTCGTATTTCTTTTAATCGTTTGGATTCTATCAACGGTCTTTATACCTGTTATGGCTGAGGCTGGTGCCCTTGCAGGTCCAGGGGTGGGTTTTTTGGCTGGATTCGACCCAGCCATATATACGCGACTATTCTTCCATGCCGCAGTAATCCAGGCATTCACATCTGGATTGGTCGCAGGAAAGATAGGAGGAGGGGGCATCACTGCTGGACTAAAACACTCGGTAATCCTCATGATATTTGCATATGTGGTGTTTGCTTTTATCAGGTAGTGATGAGAATTTTGTCCGATAACATCCGAACACGATAAATCTCATTGTTTTGTAAATCGTGATGGCCGAAAACAGATGTATATGGCAAAACAATAAAGGGCAGTAGACCATATCATCATCGATTTTAGCAAGATATTCGGGTCAAGATAGATTGGCATGGGGATAAATCCGAGAAGCGCAGCCCCAATATACATAACTACTACATAGGTAAATGAGGTAAGAATGAGGGCCAGCTCACCCCATCCAAAGTACCACTTGCTGGTTGCCCTTTTTCTTACCTGCCTGCTCTCCATTAATATCACTGATTTATCTACAAGACCCTGGTTGTAGTATCCAATTCGATGCCTTTATGTCCAATAATATATGGAAAGATTTTGGTGGGCGTTGGCATGCCGCGCAGTTTACGAATAATGATCGAGCGTTCCAGTCTGTCTCCCTTCTCCCTTATGACTAACTCGAAAACCCCGTCTGCCACATGCTTCATGATATTTTCAGCGATCGTATCATGTATGCCCTTGGTCATTAAAAGCAAGTGCAATCCGCCAGTTATCTGTCCAATGGATGACATGACTTCGATAATATCTGTAACCACTTCCAGTTCATAGTGTCTAAGGAAGAATGAAATCGAGTCGATGGCACCCCTATATTTTTTCCCATGGTCCCTTTCTATCGCTGATCTCAACGTGCCAAGTTGGTCAATGTCCCTTCCTATGATGTTCTGCGCTGATGTCCTTTTGGTTAATATGGCGGGAAGTGTTTCTGCGAATCGCGGCGTATAGGCATCGATAAAATCGATTTTCTTTTCTCTCTCATACTTCTGAACATCGAATCCCAGCCTTGCCATATTGCTTCTGATTCCCTCTATATGTTTCTCGGTCGAAAAGTAGAAAGCGTTCTCACCGTTCTCTAAGCCACCAAAGACGAACTGGCCTGCAAACACCTCGGCACCGACTCCGGACTCCCCCAGCAACAATATCGTCGTTCCGGGTGGCACTCCTCCGCCCAGTACTACGTCCAGGCTTTTTATACCAGTCGTAACCAATTCCGTGTTCACCATTGAGATACACCACTATGTATAATTCGATAGCTTCCTTCTATCACTGTATAACCGCCCTCTGGTTCTTTTCTGAGCATGATTCTATAGCTCGATATTTTCATATCTTTCCTCCCACATCATCCCATTATAGCCCTTCATATAAAAAGATGACACTGCCAACTGAAAAATAAAAGAAAAAATAAAAAAGATAAGGAATGGTTTGCACAACTCCCTGTGGGTTATTTACACTCTGGCGACCACTTGGACATATGAAGTGGCGGCACTAACCTAA
>JAJOKI010000025.1 GCA_021129915.1 Methanocellales archaeon
CACCGGGTCATCACGCATTTTCAGATCATGGGGGCGGTTTCTGTATCTTCAATAACATTGCGATGGGGGCACGATGCGCCCAGAGCAGGCACGATATGAAGAGAGTTCTAATCGTCGATTGGGATGTACACCATGGAAACGGTACGCAGGATATATTTTACGATGATGCATCGGTTTTATATTTTTCGCTCCATCAAAGCCCATTCTATCCCGGCACTGGAAAGATGTGTGAAGTCGGCATCGATGATGGAAGTGGCTTTACCGTAAATGTTCCGCTGCCTGGAGGAACAGGAGATGCAGGGCATGTCTACGTTCTCAACGAAGTCCTGGTCCCAATCTCCCTTGAATTTCGGCCAGATTTTGTATTGATTTCCGCCGGGCAGGACCCACATTTTGCAGACCCGATAGGGGGAATGAACGTAACCGCCAGAGGATTCGGATATCTCGCCAGCATAGTCAAATCGATCGCAAATTCCACATCTAAAGGTCGAGTGGTCGCTGCGTTAGAAGGAGGATATGACCTGACTGCACTGCCGTACTCGGTCTTATCCATCCTCAATTCATTGGGGAGTTTGGGCATGGACATAAAAGAGCCAATATCTCCCCCGAAAGACGAATTATCCAATCAAGTTAGAGAAAGGGTAAAAGAAGTTAAAGAAGTGCAGAAGGATTATTGGGGTGTTTTCTGAAGATAATCAAACCCCGCTCACCCTGTCAATTCCCTTTATCCTATCAAAATCCATGTCAAAACTCGCTATCTTCTTTATGTTGTTTTCTAACATGATCGCTACGTGCAAGGAGTCGGCTATCTTTAGCCCCTTCTTGCGTTTTATATCTAAGGCTGAGTAGAAAGTATTTGTAGAAGGAGTTAGAAACGATAGATTTGGGTGGTGTATCGCGAAGTCCAGGGCTGAGATTGCTTTTTCACAGGATATTCTCTCCTTTTCCAAGACCCATAGAAGTTCATGAAGCGTAAAGGGGGAGATAAAACCTTTATTTTTTCCTAAAGCAATGTTTTTGAGAGTCTTCTTTGCGGAGTCGAAGTCCTCCTCTTTTTTAAGAAAAACGAGAAATACATTCGTATCTATGTATATATTCTCCATCATTCCCACAGCCTCTTTCTTGCTTCTTTAACGACCTTTACTGGCTCCTTCGTCTTTATGGACCCAGCATATCTTTCGTAAAACTCCTCGAGTTTTTCAATCTGAACTTTGTCCTTTTGAACCTCAAAGACGATGATGTCGCCAGCTGAGACCCCGATTTTTTGCCTGATCCCCTTGGGTATGGTGATCTGATACTTCGTTGACACTTTTGACGATTGCATTTCTTACACCCATTCTAAAATAGTATTACGTTTTTTAAATAGTTTACGGTCTAATGTAGAGTCTTCATAATCTAAATAAGGTGCGCAGAAGGATTATTGGCCTGTTTTCTGATACCTTCTTTAAGCACTTGCTCTAATTTCTCGGCTGCATATCGGTGGTCAAATCTCTTTACCAATGTTAGGGCATTGGTAGCAATCTTTTTCCTTAGCTCGGCATCCTTTAAAAGCATAATCACATGCTCGGAAAAAACATCATAGTCATCAGCTATAAACATGTCCTTCCCATTCGTTGGATCTACTCCAAAAGTAGCTCGCGAAGTAGCAACGGCAGGCAGCCCGCAAGCCATGACTTCTAAGAGCTTGCCCCTGAAACCAGTGCCTAACTCAATCGGTGCCACAAAGACGTCGCTGTTCCAGTAAAATCGCCGAATATTTTCCTTACTCCCACCCTCTTGAACAATTACCTTATCGCTTCTTAAATTAAGAAGCTCTTGGGGTGGACTGAACCCGATTGCATAAAATCTTGCATCCGGAATTTCTTCTTGGATTCTATCCCAACAGTGATCGATAAAATTTCTCACCGCATCTACATTGGGGTAATGTTGAAAATTTCCTACATATAGAATGTTCTTACTGCCCCTATCCCAAGATATCTCCTCAGGAGGAGTGAAAAAATCCGTGTCAACACCATGAGGTATCACCCTGATTTTGTTCTTCAAATCCGGTGCGTAATTTATCAGGGTATCAGCATCCTCTTTGGTTAAAGTTAAAATTCTATCAACAGCACCATACATCTTAAACTCGTAATTAAATAGCTCTTTTATTGTATTTTCACTACTGCTTCCTCCCTTTTTAGCTCTCATCTCAAACGCCTTTGTATAACATTCATGTACCGAGACCACAGTCATGGTATCCGCTGGAATAAAGCCATGATTTGCCTCCAAGTATTGTCCCATCATCGAAAATTCTGCAATAATAGCGTCAAAATGCTCCTCCTTCAAGGTCAACTTCAATGCATCTTCAATACCTTGGCAAAACCCTCCATCCCCAGTTAAGAAGAACCTCGGTCTATTCAATCTTTTATAAAGAGCCTCCACTTCATCACGATGTCTTTCCTTAACTGAGTCAATCCGTATGATCTTCTCGCAGAAAGGCTCAAGACTCTTGTCCTTTTGATCATCCTCAGTATAAGCAGGGGCAATCAAGGTTATCTTGTGTCCCATTGAAGACAGATTCTTGATTCTATGATATACAAGGATGGCTCCACCTATAACATCTGCTCTGGGAAGCAGTTTTGTCAGGAATAGCAGATTCATTTTATCCCGCCTCCTTCAATAATTCGCCTTATGCTCGAACGAACATCTCCTTCGCCCGTATATTCCATCAATTCCTGCCAGCGTTTTTGCAGTTGGCACAATCTTTGAAAAGGGTCATATTTCGGCACAGCATCGGTTTTGGCAATGGTGATATTTTTTAACGCCTCTTCACCGCTCCTTCTATCGCCGCGGGCAAGATACTCTTCGGACAACAGTTTGCATGATTTTTCGATCTTCTCCTCGAGGTCTGCTTTCAAAAAATAGCCAGGATAGGGATCAAAATCCTCTGGATAAACTCTTGTCATTCCCTTTATCTCTTTTTGATTTTCTATCTTCGCCCGTTCATAGACAAAACGATAGATGTCTTCCCTTAACTGCCTCCAAGTGGGATGCGCCTTTGGCGGCGGAAGGTGCTTAATGGAAAGTCGGTTATCTAAGAAGAATGGAAATCCAAACATCCTCGCGTTTATCAAAAAGTCCATATCCTCGCCTCTTGAAATATTTGGGTCAAAGGGCACAACGGTAAAAAGATTGCGATGGATGACCATATTTCCGCCAAATGCAAAAGGCGTCTCCTTCAACCTCGGTTCGGTTCCAATGATTTTGTCAAATGCTTCATTCATCCTGTCATATTGGTCCCAATATTTCATCCAGGGCCGAATTGGTTTTTTGATATGATAATCTCCATCTGGTTGAAGGTAATATCCCGCTACTGCGTTGACGGTTTCTCCCCCAATATCTTTACCGATGAATTCTTTGGCTTTCGAGATGAAATCAGGGTCTTCAAATACCTCATCATCATCGATGAGCACTACCACATCTGAACCCAAAATATGAGGAATAAATAGACATAGATTTCGGATATTAGAATATCCCCGGGGTTTAAGAAGATCGATATACTCCTTTTTGCCTCCGCCAATCAATATATCATGTATCTGGGCAAGATGAGAGGGTCCAAAGAGCAATACTTCTACTCCTGTAGTTTTAGAAGCGGTTTTGATGATATTGGCAACTTTCCTCTCAACTTGGGCTTCTATATCCTCCGCGGTGGCAACAGCAATTATCACCAATTGAAAATCTTTATCCTTCAAAATAGAGATACTTTGGATAGCCCTGAGTAACGTACCTTCTTCATCTAAAGGAATTGGATGATCATATATGACATCTCCTTTCTTCCAGCCAACTTCACTTTCTCTTGCCCAATATGAGGGTATTACCATTGTAAGTTTCACAGAGTCGTTCCCCTTCTTATGTCCTGAAATACTTCCTCAGAAAAATTCTGAATTTTTTATCCTCTATCTTGGTGATTTGCGCATTCTTCAACACGCGATAGCCGTTCTCAATCGCCTCTGACACATGTTTTCCCAAGCCACATGTCTGCAATTCAGATTTCAACAGGGCATCCACATCGGTGTACTTCCTCGGCATCTCGACGACATATCTCCCAGAGCGAATGTAAGGATTATAATTCGTGTATTTCGCTTTAAATTTTTCGGCGTGCGTAACCGATTCAACAGGAGGCCCCATGTGTATTCTGATGGGCGGCAGTCCTGTTATTTCCATTTCCAGCAGGATAACCGAGTTGGAATTGGACCATACATCGCCGTGAAATACCCTGAAATCATTTCTGTGGAGAAGTTCTTCTATGGATTTAAGCGCTTTGTACAATTGCGGATAGAGCACATCCTCTACAACATCCGGCGCCTTGAACACGATGGCAAATACATCCATGCCCCTTTGCTTCAATTCATCGGCGAGCCCATTATCGGTCATGGGTTTGACTTCGGGTGGGAAAAAGAAGCCGATGTCCGGTGCCTTTAGGAACGTGCGCGACGCATCGATAAACATGCAAAACTTATCCAGTGAGACTGCAGCAGCGACATTTCTCGATGGGTCCACCGGATCGATGACGACCAGAGGAGCATCATGCTCGATATCCTTCCGATTCCCCATTTCGATAACGATGCCACGCCGCCACCCTTTTGCACTTTGCAGCACGTTCAGGAACGACCCGTATTTGAGGACCAATAGTTCGCATAGGTATCCAGAAAACCCCATCGTCTTGAGTTCTGCACCATAAACACCAATGCCCCTCATTAACTGTTTGAGCAGTCGCGCCTCATTTTCCAGCCCACCGATCCTGGCATTTATGTACTCGTTATGGAACGGCGTTCTATCCACTGCAGATTTGATCGATGCCGGATTGGAAACGCTAAAACATGGAACCATGTCGACAGCATAGCCCTTGAAGAACGCCTTGATGTATGGATGTTCCGCATACCGCTCCTCGTATTTAGTTGCAACCTTCTTGGCGATCTGGAGTCCCAGCGACTCCATTTCTTCCTCTGAAATCGTTTCAGGCAGCATTATAAATATATCGAGGTCCCGGTCACCAGATATCCATGTGCCCTTTGCAACCGAGCCGACCAACAGTCCATGCGCATCAACGCCAAGCTCTTTTGCGACTTCATCAATGCGAGATATGATACATTCGGTCAATTTCAGCATCGCTTTTTTTTCACCTTCGTCAGGCACGATTTTCTTCAGAACCGTGGAGCATATCTTATCGTGGGTCATAGTTTTACCTCTGATAGGGTTTTGTAGATCGGCCCATCCGATGTCAATGTGCTCTTTTTTAGCTTAATATGGTCAACTCTCATCTTCCCAAGTGAGATGTCGGAGAATTCCCGGATGGCGTTTATCAAAGATCGTTTCTGCACAGGCGGGAGTCGCTTAACCCTTGCCAGCGTCGCATGTGCCGTGAATTTGCGCTTATCTGCTCGAATTTTCAAAGGCATTAGCGCCCCTTCTACTGCACTGTGCAGTTTTTCGAAATGCTGTGAAGTCGAAGGGTTTACACCTGCCCAGATGACGTTGATGTGGTTTACATCCGGAAAAACCCCAATTCCATTTATTTCTGCATCAAAAGGAGGGTGGTGGACGTTCTGGAGGGAATTTTTTATCGCATCAACTTGTTCATCATCGATGTCGCCGAGAAACTTGATGGTGATGTGAATTAGCTCGGGGTTCACCAGCTTCACACCATAGTCTGCGAATTGACGCTGAATGTCTGCCACCTCCTTCTGAATATCCTCTGGAAAATCCACTGCAATAAATGCTCGAATCACTCTATCCCAACTTCATCTGCTGATACTTTACGTACAGGCCATCGAGGTCCACAACCTCCCTGGTGATACCACATAAGACCTCAACCCCGATTTCAGTAATCGGATTATTTTTTTTATCGACAAATTCATAGGCTGGGTCGTCTGAAGGAATATTAATCCTCTTTACAGCCTGACGATATTCTTTCAGATTTGACCCAACACACTCCCTGGTCCATTCAGTCGTCATTGGAGATAGTCCTGCCAATTTCAGTTCATGTTTGAAACAAGGTCGATGAAAAAGCGTCGACAGTACATACACTCCCACATCAAAGCGCTTATCCGGGTCTAACTTGGCCAGGCGCTCCCCTAAAAGCACATATATGTCTTTGTGGTATTTGGATGATGAATGATGGGCGATGGAGTATACTTTAGATGGGGGAATGTCTCTTTCCATTACATGACCTAAATCCTTGAGTGCCCTTAGATATCCTGTGATGATCAATCTATGCTGGTCATACCCTTGTTTTTTAAACTGGCGAGTTATTTCACTGATCGATAGTTGTCCTTTCTCAAGCATTTTAATTAACATTTCATAGAATTTTTTTTCCATATCTTCCTCAAAATCTAATTGGTAACAAATTCAGATTAATGTTCTTTTATTGTTATCAGGTTTGATAAAACTTTCTATTTTTTATGACCAGGTCTGATGTTAAAAAGTTTTAAAGCACATAAACCACATGATTTTGATGGGATTTATTGATGGCTGACAATATCATCTCTAAATTAGATGCTCTCGCCAGACGCGGTTTAGGTAAGGCAGCCAGGGTATACTCCACTGAAAATTGTCCAAGGTGTGAGCAACTGAAGCGCTTGTTGAGGTCGTATGGGATTCAATATGAGGAAGTAGATATGTCCACTCCCGAAGCGCTAACCGAATTAAGAATGAATGGAATATTCACCCTAACTGCGCCAGTACTACAGATAGGAGATGAGTTTTTCATTCCCGACTAAATCAAAGATTTAGACGGAAGATGATGTAAGGAGGGGGAATGTGAGCGCTGATACAACTAATATAATACAAAAAACACTTGAAGGCGCAGAA
>JAJOKI010000003.1 GCA_021129915.1 Methanocellales archaeon
TTCACCAACTTCGTATGTCCGCAAAACGTTATACGCCATGTCTTCTATTATAGGATTGAGAGAAGATGGATGTAGCTAAATCCAAAAATGGTGTTCCAATCCGATTGACAGAGGAGCATTCAGAGATGGCTGGTTATTATTTTGAAGTCCTTGAGACAGTGGAGGGACCAGAGGCGGTTTATGAGGGCAGAGCAGGGGAGTGCATAGCATTAAGAGAAATAGAGAAACAAATAAGGAAGATGGATTTGTAATTACCGCCTTCTTAACGAGGCGGAAAAAACAACTTGAGAGGCGGCGAAAGATATGGGGACGGTAGAGATAAAAAAGATCTTAACCGTTGTGCCTGAGTTATTGGAAATGCCGTATTCAAGGATTTGGACGTCTTACGATAAAGAAGTCGATGTTCTGTATATTAATTTCAAGAAGCCAAGTCATGCAGATGATCAGGTATGAGAAGGGGGAAAATGTGGGAATCACGGTACTTAATGCAAGTAGAAGAAAGACAGGATATAGACACGGCGTATAACAGAGCGTATCTGGCTTCGGTGCTTCGCAGGACTTCAGATATACTCGGAACGATAAATTCAATATAAACCATCTGAATTTTGATGCCCCATGCTATCCTTCATACTTCTAACCACCTCCGCCATGGTGCCATACCATATGAATTGGTCTCGAAGGGCTCTTGCCACTGCTTTTTTTGCATATTCGTCTTCTGTAAATTTGATCCCACTGTAGTTGACTTTTTTCAGGGTCAGGCCAAAAGAGGGTGCTGATTTTATTACCTCCACGTATTTATCCGGCTTCAGCATACTTCTCAGCCAGAGGAGGTCCCTGCTCCCCCTTCCAACCATGCTGAGTCCGGTCACGATTTTCCGAACCATATTCCATGTGAAGCTGTCAGCGGTGATGTCGAGCGTTATAAATGGGCCGCTTATCCTTATTTCAATGCGCTTCATCGTGCGCTTTGTGCTCTTTTCCGCATCCCTTGTCGAAAAATTCGCAAAGTCATGAGTGCCCACCAATAATGTGGATGCTATCCGCATCTTCGAGATATCCAAACCCTCTCTATAGAGAAGGTACCTGTACTCTCTGCTGACCGCCTTTCGTCTTGGGTCAAATGCTTTTGACACCTCGGCCCTTCCCCACACCCATATATCGTCTGGAAGTTTGCTGTTCAATATTCTGGGCATCGTCAGCTCTGGCTTATCAGTATTAAATGCGACCACCTGCCCAAGCGCATGCACCCCCCTATCTGTCCGTCCGGCAGCAGAGTATTTTGCCTTTTTTGGATTATCTATTATCCCCAGATGTTCCAGTGCATTGAATAATTTATCCTCGATGGTAGGGACATGTGGCTGGATTTGGAAACCGTGATACCTGTTTCCCAGATAGCCTAATTGAAGAGCAATTCGCAAACTAAATTCACCCGACCGGTCTTTCATGCTTAGTTTTATCTAAGTATCCGCACATTATATGTTTGACCTCGGAGTATTAAAGTGTTAAGCGAGACTCTGAAAGGGTTTCCCGATGTTTATAGTGGGGCAATATGAAGGCAGTATTAGGACTTGAAGACGGAACGGTGGTCAAAGGAAAGGGATTTGGAGCAGAGGGCATCGCTCAGGGGGAACTGGTTTTTGCGACGCCTTTCACTGGTTATGAAGAAGCGTTGACTGACCCATCTTACAAAGGCCAGATTTTAATGTTCACATATCCGCTCATTGGGAATTACGGCGTGAGTTACGAGAATTTTCAATCCGATGGGATAAAGGCAAACGGTTTCGTCGTCAGAGAGGTTTGTGACCATCCATCCCACCATAAATCAAAGGGTACTGTTCATAGCTTCCTGAAAGGAGAGGGTATACCTGGCATCAGCGGTATCGATACGAGAATGCTGACCATCCTCACACGAAATAAGGGGACTCTGCGCGCAACGTTGATTGCCGGAGATGACGACGGGGAGGAGGCTGTGCGACTTGCCAGGGAGCAGCCCACCATATCCGAACTGGATCTGATAGGAGAAGTGACATCTGCGAAGCCATATAAGATTGGAGGGACTGGAAAACGGTTCGTCGTGATGGACCTCGGAGTTAAACAGAACATCTTATCCTGTTTGAGCGAGAGGAACATCGACATCGTGGTCGTTCCAGCAGATACATCGTCAAGACAAATTCGAGAGTATGAGCCGGATGCATTACTGCTGTCCAACGGACCGGGAGACCCCCTTCAGGCGAAAAATGCCATTTCCGTCGTCAGGGAGCTGGCTGACGAGATGCCGGTATTCGGCATCTGTCTCGGGCATCAGGTCATCGCTCTGGCGCTTGGCGCCCGAACATACAAGCTCAAGTTTGGGCACAGGGGCGCCAATCAGCCTGTAAAGGATTTGCGCACAGGGATAGTGCACATCACCTCACAAAATCATGGCTTTGCTGTGGACCCCGATTCCTTGAGCGGAACTGGTTTGCACATTACACATATCAATGCAAATGATGGCACGGTCGAGGGATTTAAGCACGAATCGTTGCCGATTCTAAGCGTCCAGTATCATCCCGAGGCGTCGCCTGGTCCCAGGGATGCCGAGTTTTTGTTTGATACTTTTGTAAAAGCCGCGGAGGTACCCAATGCCAAAACATCCGGATATCGATAAGGTCATACTAATCGGGTCAGGACCCATCCAGATAGGGCAGGCTGCAGAGTTCGATTTCTCGGGCACTCAAGCATGTAAATCGTTGCGGGAGGAGGGTGTCAGCGTCGTGTTGGTCAATTCGAACCCGGCGACGATAATGACCGATCCAGATGTAGCGGATATCACCTACATAGAGCCGATCAGATCAGACATTATCGCAGATATAATCGCCAAAGAAAAGCCCTATGGCATAGTGGCAGGATTGGGTGGACAGACTGGATTGAACATTACCACCGAACTTGCGGAAAAAGGTATTCTCGATAAATATGATATCCAGGTGCTTGGCACACCATTGGAGGCGATATATAACGCAGAAGATAGGGGCCTGTTCAAGCAGATGATTGAACAAATCGGCGAGAAGGCCCCAAGGAGCGAAGCTGTTTCTTCGATAAAAGATGCCATGAAGGTCATGAAGGAGCTTCATCTCCCGCTAATCATCAGGCCGGCATACACACTGGGCGGATTTGGCGGAGGAATTGCCAGGACCAAATCCGAGCTGAAGAGTATCGTTGAAAGGGGATTAAACCGTTCCAGGATTCACCAGGTATTGGTCGAAGAAAGCGTACTCGGTTGGAAGGAGTTCGAGTACGAGGTCATGCGGGATGCAAACGATACGTGCATTACGATATGCAACATGGAAAACATCGACCCGATGGGCATTCATACTGGCGAATCTATCGTCGTAACGCCGGCGCAGACGCTTTCTGACACAGACCATCAGACATTGCGGAGCGCCGCCATCAAAATCATCCGGGCGCTTGGCATCGAAGGTGGGTGCAACATTCAATTTGCGGTTAGAGACGAGGAATACTATGTCATCGAAGTCAATCCCAGAGTTTCGCGTTCATCTGCGCTTGCATCCAAAGCGACGGGATACCCCATTGCGAGGGTGGCAGCCAAAATAGCGATTGGGTTGACGCTCGATGAGATACCAAATGGTGTGACAAAGGAGACACCTGCATCGTTTGAGCCCACTGTGGATTACACCGTGCTCAAGATACCGAGATGGCCATTCGATAAATTCACCACTGCGGACAAAACGCTCACCACTGCCATGAAGAGTACGGGCGAGGTGATGGCGATCGGAAGGACTCTGGAAGAATCGATACATAAAGCCGTACGCTCGCTCGATATACAGATGCGGTTTGGCGAATGGAGGGGCGATGAGATAGAAGAGCTTCTTCGAACCCCGACCGATGAGCGGCTGTTTATCATATATCATGCATTGCGCCATGGATTCAATATGTCCCAGTTCGAAGAACTGGGAGATGTCGCAGTTCAGAGAACTGCGAGAGTTGTAATTCCTACGGAATTTCAACAGTTGCAATCCCTTCGGGATTTCAACAGCGAAAAAATTGCCAAGCTGACTTCCATCGATCCGTTCTTCATCAGGAAGATCCAGAACATCATCGATATGGAGGAGCGTTTGAGGAAACGCATGTCCGTCGATAATCTGCGGATGGCCAAGCGCATGGGCTTTACCGATGAGCGCATCGCAGAACTGACCGGAAGGAGGCGAGAGGATATTAACGACCTGCGTCGGAAGTCCGGAATCAAACATACATATAAGATGGTCGATACCTGTGCGGCCGAGTTTGAGGCGAAGACACCATATTACTACTCGACATATGAGACGCAATGTGAGGCGAATCCATCTGATCGAAGAAAGGTGCTGATATTGGGCGCAGGACCTATCAGGATTGGACAGGGTATCGAGTTCGACTACTGTACGGTGCACGCAGTACTTGCCCTGCGCGAAGAGGGAATCGAAACCCATATCATAAATAATAATCCAGAGACGGTTTCAACCGACTACGATGTATCTGATAAACTATTTTTTGAGCCGCTGACGCTTGAAGATGTGATGAACGTCATTGAGACCGAACGTCCATATGGCGTGGCGGTTCAGTTTGGCGGGCAGGCCTCGGTGAATCTCGCGATTCCATTGGAAAAAGAGCTTAAGCGCAGATCGGACCTCGATACAGTTATCCTTGGCACCTCTCCAGAATCGATTAACATCGCAGAGGACAGATATCTATTTAGCAACCTTCTCAGGAAATTGAATATTCCCCAACCGGATAATGGGTCTGCTAACTCGGTAGAGGAGGCGAAAGAAGTCGCAAAACGGATTGGGTATCCCATACTGGTCAGACCATCATATGTACTGGGCGGCAGGGCGATGGAAATCGTCTACGATGAGACGGACCTTGAGAGATATGTGCGCGAAGCGGTAAAAGTATCACATGAACATCCTGTACTGATAGACAGTTTCCTACAAGGCGCAACCGAGATAGATGTGGATGCAGTTTCAGATGGGGAGAATGTACTGATCGGTGCCATAATGGAGCATATTGAAGAGGCGGGCATCCACTCGGGAGATTCTGCCTGTGTGATACCTCCGCAGTCGCTTGATGATGATGTCCTGCAAACCGTGCGAGATTATACTAAACAGATTGCACTGGCGTTGCAGGTGAAGGGCCTGATTAATCTTCAGATGGCCGCGAAAGATGGCAGAGTATATGTGTTCGAGGCAAATCCCAGGTCGAGCAGGACCGTTCCGTACGTATGCAAGACGGTTGGCATCCCGCTGGTAAAAATCGCCGCCAAGGTGATGATCGGGCACAGCCTCGAGAAACTTGGATATGCGGAGGTCAAGGATATTCCCTATGTTTCGGTTAAGGAGGTCGTGCTTCCATTCGATAAATTGCCCGGTGCAGATCCGATACTGGGTCCAGAGATGAGAAGCACAGGAGAAGTGATGGGAATCGACCGTGACTTTGCCAGGACGTTCTTTAAGGCAGAGTTAAGCGCTGGCAATGCTCTGCCGACCGAGGGGACGGTATTCATTTCAGTGCAGGATGATGACAAACCAGCGATGGTCAGCATCACCAAGAAGATGCAGGATGCGGGTCTCAAACTCATAGGCACGGCTGGCACTGCACGCTACCTGAAAGAACATGGGATTCAGATAGATGTCATCAAGAAGATACACGAGGGCAGTCCAAACATAATTGGCAGAATGAGGAGGAAAGAAGTGCACCTGGTCATCAATACGGCCACTTCCAAGCTATCCCTCAAAGACGGCTACGATATGAGGCGTGCTGCTGTGGATTTCAACATTCCATACATCACAACCATACAGGCAGCTAAAGCAGCAGCGGATGCAATTGATATGGCTAAAAAAGGGAAGATGACGATCAACTCGATACAGGACTATCAACGAGAGTTATTATAGTTTAAATATGTTGATGAGTAGTAAGATAAATTTAGCTTTTAAATTTAGTAAGAATCTTTTTATGGAGCGGTTCGGATATAAGTAGCTTAGGCAAAATTGAAAAGGAGGTTCATAATGAGAGGCATTGAATACATTGTCGATGATAGGGGGCAGAAACGTGCGGCAGTAATCGACTTCGATGTTTACGGTTCCCTATGGGAAGATATTCATGATATTCTCGTAGTAGAGTCACGAAAAAGGGAGCCGAGAGTAAAGTGGGAAAATGCCAAGAAAAGGTTGCATGAGGAAAAAGAATAGGGATGAAAGAATACGAAATAACGCTTGCCTCTTCAGCTGAAAAGGAAATCAATTCCTTGCCTAAGAGCATACAGAAAAGAGTCGAGAAAGTAATTGATTCTCTGAAGGACAAACCACGACCCCGTGGAACAACGAAGTTAAAAGGCAAAGAAGATGTATATCGTATTAGAATAGGCGATTATCGTGTAATTTACACAGTAGACGATAAGAAACGTATTGTCGATGTAAGTTATGTGCGACATCGAAGTAAAGCATATGTTTAGTTTGTCAACTTCGGCACTTCGCAAACACGCGAACCGTTAGGCAAAACAGGACTGCCAACGAGAGTTATTATAGTTTAAATATGTTTTTTTGGATGTTGGTCTACAATTCTTTTTCCCATTTTTTATATTGTTTTAAATAATCATACTAATAATACCCACACTAATAGAAAATACTATTGCTACCACTGCTATGTTTATAGAAACTGTATTATATGCTGCTGTTCTTTCGGTGGCAATTTATTCTATCATCTTTAGCCCATCACTTAAATAAT